>JABXIP010000488.1 GCA_013373005.1 Cytophagia bacterium
AACTATGTGCTCGGAGGTATTGCGGGAATCTCCCTTTTAGTTGGGGGTATTGGCATTATGAACATTATGTTGGCCTCTGTGCTTGAGAGAATCAAGGAGATTGGTTTACGCTTGGCCATTGGAGCCACAAAAGCCGACATCATCTATCAATTCTTACTTGAGGCCGTAATGATCAGCTTTAGCGGAGGGATGATTGGTATCATACTCGGACTCTCTATTGCTGTTGGTATCAGCTCCTTGGCTGATATTCCAACCATGGTACACTTCTCATCCATTGCTTTGTCATTTGGTGTAGCGGTGACAGTTGGAGTCATCTTCGGAATTACTCCGGCCAAGCGCGCGGCCGATCAAGATCCAATCACCTGTCTTAGATACGAATAGGTATTTCAGCAAGGACTGTTTGGTATGCATTTTGCAGCATTATAGTCGACTTAAAGAAGGAGGCTATGATGAAGAAGTTAGTAAGTGTTTTAATTCTAAGTGTGTTGGTCAATGTTGGCTTGAAAGCTCAGGATGCCAATACAGAGAAAAGTAAACAAGAACTCAGAAATGAGAGAAAAGAACAGCGAAGAATAGATCAGCAAGCTGTAGAGGATAGTACAAAGATCGCTCTAACCGAAAATGATTTCACACTTCGCGGTAATACTTTCCAAAGTAAACTTGGTCCAGTAGTCAATGTTGATAATAACGTCAACTTTGTAGCCATCAGTGGTGATCAGATTGTTGTACAATTAGGGAACCTAACAACTTTTGGATACAACGGAGTAGGAGGTATCACTTATAAAGGTAGGATTCAGGATCTCGAGGTGAACGAATCGAAAGGTAGGTCTGGCTTTACGGCAAAAGTGGTCTTTAATTCGCCCAATACAATCAATACAGCTCTTTTGCGATTAGATGTAAATGGAGATAATGTTTCGGCCAGATTTATTAATGGTTCTAACCAATGGGTAATGAGAGGTTACTTCGAAAGAACATCGGAATCAAACATCTTTGTTTCTACGAATAGAACTACTGGTCTGATCTTCTAATTCATAAAGGTTTGAACAATAAAAAGGGCCTGAATCTTACGATTCAGGCCCTTTTTTATAAATATATCATTTACTTACTCAGCGTCAGCATCAGTGATTACCTGCTCTGCTTCATCTACATGAATTTCTGTTGCAGGAGTATTATCAACGTGTCTGTCTTCAGCATGACCACCAGTGCCATACATTTCACCCAAAATTGGGGCAATTACAAGACCAACTAGACAAGTCAACTTGATCAGAATGTTCATAGATGGCCCTGAAGTATCTTTGAATGGATCACCTACGGTATCTCCAGTTACAGCTGCTTTGTGAGCATCAGAACCTTTGTAAGTCATCTCTCCATCAATTTCAACACCAGCCTCGAACGATTTCTTAGCATTATCCCAAGCACCACCAGCGTTGTTTTGGAAGATGGCCCAAAGCACACCAGAAACAGCTACACCAGCCATATAAGCACCAAGTGCTTCAGGTCCCATAGCGAAACCAATAATAATAGGGAATATAATGGTAATAGCACCTGGAAGCATCATTTCTCTGATGGCAGCTTTAGTTGAGATTTCAACACACTTACCATATTCCGGCTTACCAGTGCCTTCCATAATTCCAGGAATTTCCTTGAACTGTCTTCTTACTTCTTTCACCATTTCCATGGCAGCCTTACCTACAGATTGCATAGCCAAAGCAGAGAAGATTACAGGAACCATTCCACCTATGAATAAAGCGGCTAATACATCTGCTTTAAAGATGTTGATGCCATCAATTCCGGTGAAGGTTACATAAGCAGCGAAAAGAGCAAGAGCTGTCAATGCAGCAGAAGCAATCGCGAAACCTTTACCAATAGCAGCAGTAGTGTTTCCTACTGAATCAAGAATGTCAGTTTTAGTTCTTACTTCTTTAGGAAGCTCGCTCATCTCAGCAATACCACCAGCGTTGTCAGCAATAGGACCGAAAGCATCGATAGCCAATTGCATGGCAGTAGTAGCCATCATGGCAGAGGCAGCGATACCTACACCATAAAATCCTGCGAATTCATATGCACCCCAGATGGCACCTGCAAAAAGAAGAATAGGACCGAAAGTTGATTTCATTCCGGTAGCAAGACCGGCAATAATATTAGTAGCCGCACCAGTTGATGAGTTCTGGATGATAGACATAACAGGAGGTTTACCCAAACCAGTGTAGTATTCTGTCATATAAGAAATGGCTCCGCCAACAACAAGTCCAACTATAACGGCACCGAATACTCTGATCGAAGTGATTTCAACAATACCTTCTCCGAACAATGACATTTGCATAGTTGCAGGAAGCAACATATCAATAAGGAACCAACAAGCGATGGCTGTTAGGATGATAGAACCCCAGTTACCCATGTTAAGCGCTTTCTGTACCTCAGCTTCTTTAGCATCTTCATTGCTGATTTTTACAACCATAGTACCCAGAATAGAGAATATAATTCCGCAACCTGCAATTACCAATGGAAGCAAGATTGGACCAATTCCACCAAAGGCATCATCAATAGATCCGCCCATGTCTCTGATTACATAGTTACCCAATACCATAGAAGCTAGTACAGTGGCAACATATGAGCCGAAAAGGTCAGCACCCATACCGGCAACATCACCTACGTTATCACCTACGTTATCAGCGATAGTTGCAGGGTTTCTCGGATCGTCTTCAGGAATACCTGCTTCAACTTTACCTACAAGGTCTGCTCCAACGTCTGCAGCTTTGGTATAAATACCACCACCAACACGAGCAAATAGAGCGATAGACTCGGCTCCCAATGAGAAACCGGCAAGGGCTTCAAGCACGATGGTCATGTCTTGTGTATTTGTCCACTCGCCACCCATAAAGAATTGGAAAAGGAGAATGAAAAGCACACTAAGACCAAAAACGGCTAAACCGGCTACACCAAGGCCCATTACAGTACCTCCGGTGAATGAAACTTTTAATGCTTTTGATAAGCTGGTTCTTGCGGCTTGCGTAGTTCTTACGTTAGCGGCAGTAGCTATTCGCATTCCAATATTACCGGCCCATCCTGAGAAGAATGCGCCAATAACGAAGGCAACTACTATAAACCAGTGAGTTGTATCAACAACTTGAGAAATGATGCCGAGAAGAACTCCGGCAATTAGAACGAAGACGGCAAGAACACGATATTCAGCGCTAAGAAATGCAAGTGCTCCTTCTCTGATGTGAGTAGCAAGGTCTTGCATCTTTTGGTCTCCTGCATCTTGCTTGTTTACCCATTTCGCTTTGGCGATCATCACCAATAATCCAATCAAACCCAGAACGGGTACTACATAAATAAGATAAGACATAGTTAGGTCCTTAATTTTTTAAGACGTGCAAAGATAGCAGATGAGGTTAGAAAAGGAAAGAAGAATAAAATGAAATGGAAGTGGTTACTCAATTAATTGTAAATGAGGTAATTATCTTCCTTAAAAAGGTGATTTACTCACCTTTTAATGTTCGTTCAAGTACAATGGAGGCTGCCTACTTCTTGTTGTTGATGTATCCTAAGAATTCGGTTCTGGTGGCTTCTTCTTTAAACTTACCATGAAACTGTGCTGTAATGGTGCTGCTGTTCACATCTCTAATTCCTCTTGAAGAGACACAAAGGTGTTCTGCGTCAATCACCACGGCCACATCTTCGGTACCCAATATTTCTTTCAGCTCGTTCGCAATTTGAACCGTCAGTCTTTCCTGAACCTGAGGTCTTTTTGCATAATATTCTACTATACGATTGATCTTACTCAGACCAATTACCTGACCGTTCGAAATATAGGCTACATGTGCCTTTCCAATAATAGGTACAAAATGGTGCTCGCAGTTGGAGTAGAATGTAATGTCTTTCTCAACAAGCATTTCATTGTACTTATACTTGTTGTCGAAAAGGGCAATCTTTGGTTTGTTGGCAGGGTTGAGGCCGCTGAAGATTTCCTTGATGTACATTTTGGCTACTCTTTTCGGAGTTCCGGAAAGGCTATCATCAGTTAGGTCCAGGCCCATGATTTCCATAATATCTCTGAACTTATCTTCTATGAGATTCATCTTCAGGTCATCATCCATATCAAAGGCATCGGATTTCAGTGGAGTATCGTAAGATGTTCCCACATGCTCGTTTCCGATTTCTTCTATGGTTAGCTCACTAAGCTGGGTATTCAACAAAGTTTCGTTCTGTCTCATATAGCGTTACTTTCAGATCGAATTGGGCCTCGATCTTATCTCTTAGAATATTGTAGATCACCACTGCTATATTCTCTGCGGTGGGATTGATGTTTTTGAACTCTTCAACATCAAGGTTAAGGTTCTTATGATCGAACTTGTTTACCACATGTTCTTTCACCAGGTCGCTCAAAATCTTCATGTCATAGACATAGCCGGTTTCAGGGTCAGGTTCTCCGACCAATTTTACTACCAGCTCATAGTTATGGCCATGGTAGTGTTCGTTGTTGCACTTACCAAAAACAGCCACGTTCTTTTCCTTAGACCATTCAGGGTTGTGCAAGCGATGCGCAGCATTAAAATGCTCCTTTCTAAAAACCGCTACTTTCATTCAAGATTATTTAAATCTGAGTAAGAAGTTTGCTTACTACTTTATTTACCGACTACCCAACATTCAGTCGTTGAATTTTGTTCAGGAATCTGAGAAATAAATCTAACAGCTCAATAACAAAACATCAATTGAAGAAATCGGATGTATTAATTATCGGTTCTGGCTTGGGCTCTTTAACCTCGGCCGTACTGCTTGCAAAGAAAGGATTAAAAGTTCGAATTATTGAACAAAACTGGCAGGCAGGTGGCTGCACGGGCTCTTATTGGCGAAAAGGGTATGTTTTTGAGACCGGGGCTACCACTTTGGTGGGGCTGGGTAAAGGCCTGCCCTTGCAATATTTGTTAGACCAAATTGGAGTTGAAATAGAGGCTAAAAAACTTAACCTGCCCATGCAGGTTCGGCTTAAAAATGGAAGTTTATTAAACCGATTCGAGGAATTGGAAGCCTGGATTGCTGAAGCTGAAAGGGTTTTTGGTAAGGTAGGCCAGAGGCAATTTTGGGAAGAGTGCTATTCTATTAGTCAGTTTGTATGGAAGAACTCGCTTTCGCAATTGAGCTTTCCACCCAGAAAAGCCAAGGACTTCACCAAGGCAATTAAGTCGGTCTCTTTTGAGCAATTGGCGAACTTAAAGAATGCTTTTTTGTCGGTTGAGTCACTGTTGAGGAAGTATAATCTCCATGACAATCAGCCTTTCTGCGATTTCGTCAATGAGCAATTGCTGATTACAGCACAGAACCATAAGGAAGAAGTGAATGCACTTTTTGGAGCAACGGCCTTGTGCTATACCAACTACCCTAACTACTATGTTAATGGTGGACTGATTAATTTGGTGAAGCCGTTGATTGAATTTTTGACCAACCATGGAGGCGAGATTGTTTTTAGAGAAGAGGTAAGTAAGATTGACTCTAAAGGCGGGAGCTATGTAACAAGTACTCAAAAGGCTGATTATGAATCTGAGTTTGTTATTTCAGGAATTCCATTCAATAACACACTCGAGGTTTTTCAGTCTGATAAAGTTCATAGCCTTAAGCCGAAGGTTCTGAGTTCTGAGCAGCTCAATAGTGCCTTTCAATTGGGTATTGGTTTTATTCCTCATAAAGAGTTCGATTCTATTCACCATCAAATTCATTTGTCGGAGCCTCTTCCGGAAATAGGTTCTGCTTCAATCTTTGTGAGCCTGAATCACCCAGAAGATAATTCCAGAACTGATGAAGAAGGACATGCAGTAATGTCAGTCAGCACTCATATTCCTGATCCTGCTAACAGGGTTATTGATGGTCAGAAGGTTGAAGGGGCAATTATCGATGAGCTGATTAGGCAGGGTTTCTTGCTTAGGGAGAATATAAAATTGGTTCACTCATCGAGCCCGGGTTCATGGACAAAATGGACTGGTAGGAAATGGGGCTTCGTAGGAGGCTATCCACAATTTAAGAAAATAAAACCCTGGCAAATGCTCGATGCCAGACTGGATAATCATAAGGCTTACCAAGTTGGTGATACTGTATACCCGGGTCAAGGTATTCCGGGGGTCACTCTTTCGGGAATAATTGCCGTTGAAAAGATGGAGTTGGATTGGGATATATAATATCAACCTGTCGTACAATCGTTCCTATTATCACGGTTTAATTATAAGTAGTTTGATTAGCTTAATGGTGCATCTTTTCGAAGTTTCACCGTTGGTATGGTAACTACTGACTTTCGACTTTGCTACTAGCTATTCGCCCCTTATTCTTATTAGGGTGTGCCGATAGGCCAATCATGGCTATTCGGGCAGCTTTGCTTGTTTGTATTCTATGCTCAATTTCCTTCTCAAGTAGTAGTGCCCAAACCGATACCTGGGGCAGAGAGTTTTATCTAAGCTTATTTCCAAACCCTGGCGCTAACCCGAAAGGCTTCCTTCACATACAGTCTCAAGAAGCAACAACAATTGAGGTGGTTTATGGTACTTCACTTCCACAAAACTATGATGTGCCTGCCAGAGGTTTAACCATTGAATTGACCGATGACTGGTTACAAAGAATTACCGCTTCCAAAGGCAATAGCAAGAATGGAAAATCGGCTATTCATGTGACCTCTGAAACGGAGATTCAGGTAGCTATTAGTCATCATCAGGAATATAGCATGGATGCGACAACCGCCATTCCGGTAACGGCAGGAGGGCACCATTACATTGTACCTACTTATGATGGAAGCAGTCGTGCGAACATCATTAATTCAGGTGGAAGAACTGTAGTGCGACTGATACCCAAAATAGATATTGAAGGATGGCCTGCGGGCGAAGAAAGAACCGTTTTACTAGACGAGGGAGAGGTGTATTCTGTAGCAGGAAAGGATTTATCGGGCTTTGAAATTATTGCCTCGAAGGATGAGAGTTTACTGGAATTGCCCGGTCCGCCACCACCGCCAGGTGGAGGCTTAATTGAGAATTTAGACTGCGACCCGCTTATGGTTTATGTCGGTAACGAGTTAACTACAATTGCGCCTTGCCCCGGGAGTAGTCATATGTTAGAAGCTTTGCCACCAGTGGCAGCCCAGGGTAAGGAGTATATATTTCTCCCCTTTATTGGAAGGGAAAGTCTGAACTATCGTGTGGTGGTGGTAGGTATTGAAGCTACCACTATGATGCAGTTAACTAACATGTATAACCCCTCTTTCATTGCAACAGAAACAGACACCATTAAACTTAGCGAAAGAATTCAAGCGGGTAGGTGGCCGATAGTGATAAAAACAAGCAAGCCTGTTGTGACGAGTCAGCTTGGTTTTAATCATGATGGCTGTAATACCGGTCAACCTTTGGGAACAGTTCTTGGCGGCCCAATGGCGGTGGTGCAACCTGCTTTTGATCAGGCAACGGATGAAGCGGTTGTTTATGTCAGTGAAATGCTTGGTATAGATGCCCATTATTTCAATGTGGCGATTAGAACTTCTGATGTT
This sequence comes from Cytophagia bacterium, assembly GCA_013373005.1. GTDB lineage: Bacteria > Bacteroidota > Bacteroidia > Cytophagales > Cyclobacteriaceae > Roseivirga. Next base: position 7,523 of record JABXIP010000488.1, read on the forward strand.
GGAAAGTTCAGCATGAGTCCCTCTGTTTCAGGAGTTCAGTTTCAAGACATCGGCACTACCGGGTATAGCTACGCCAGTTTTCAGGTTAACCCCAATACTCAATATACCCTCACAGCTCCCAATGGTAGGTTTTTAGTTACCGAGTATGGTCATGGTTTGGGTAGGTCATACGCCAGAAATCCGTACCGAGAGGTTAATAATCTCAATTTTGAAATGAAAATTGAAGATGCTGCGATAGGAGAGGTTGAAGATGATGCTTGTCTTAACTCTGTACTAACCTTCGATATTGATTTCCTTAAATCTGGTCTTTCCGATGAGTACACTAGGATTGAATGGGATTTTGGAGATGGAGAGACTTACACAGGCAAGACCTTCGAAAAGACATACGCAGAGGCGGGTATTTATAGAATCAGCTGTACGCTTTCGGCCGATGAGGATAAGTGTATTACTACCCATACACTTTATCGGGAAATTGAAGTTCATGAAATTATTGCTGATAGGATTGAAGGGCCACAGTCGCTTTGCCCGAACACGGAAGGAATTGTCTACACACTGATCAATGATGGCGGCTATATATACGACTGGGAAGTAGAAGGAGGAACAATTGTAGGTAGTAATTCAGGAGAATCAATTACTGTAAACTGGGGAGGAATTTATGCGAATGCCAAGGTTACGGTCTATGTGAGCAATGAGTATGGTTGCTCACTGGAGCCAATCACCTTAGATGTTGTTCTGGAGCCTAGCGATCAGTTGGAGCCTGCCTTTGCCTATGGAAATGAAGAGGTTTGCTTTACCGATAGAGATTACCAGATATACTATACACCCGAAATTGATGGAGCTGTTTTCGAATGGATTATCACGGGAGGTCAGATTCTTTCAGGTCAGGGCACTCATGAAGTGGTGGTGGAGTGGTTAGAGTCTGAGGGAACTATTTATTACATACTCACCCTTGGGGATTGTTATGGGGCTTCACCCGAACTTCAGGTGAAGGTTTATGATGAATTACTTCCCAATCTAAGCCTTACAGATGTTTTGTGCTTCGGTGCTGATGATGAAAAGGCTTCCGTAGTAACTACAGGAGGTAAGTTCCCCTATACCGTAACATGGTCAAATGGTGAAATAGGTAATTCAACCAACAATCTTGAACCAGGAGACTATACAGTTTTGATAGAAGACGATATGGGTTGTCAGAAGGAGTTAGAGTTTACGATAGATGAACCGGCTACTCTTGAGGCGGAAGCATTTGCCAGAAAGTACTGTTTTGGGCAGGCCGATGGCGAGGTATCAGTAGTGGCTCAGGGGGGAGTTGCTCCTTACAGTTATCACCTATTCAATTCTTCGGGCACAAATAACTTCAACCTAGAGAGTACCTCTCCTAATTTTACAGGGTTAATGGCGGGAAGGTATACACTGGTGGTATCGGATGTCAATCAATGTACCTTCAACCTTACAATAGATGTAGAGGACCCTTCTGTGCTTGAGTTGAATTTAATTTCAAATGATCCGGTATGTCCGGGAGAATCCAATGGATTTATTGCTGTGGAAGCTGTTGGTGGCATTGGCCCTTATTCTTATCAATGGAATACCAATAATAGCGGTTCAAGATTAGAAGGTATTGGAGAAGGTGATTATACGGTTTTAGTTACGGACTCAAATGGTTGTACGGCAAACATGTCGATTTCAAAAGCTGAGATGTTTCCAAAAATGCTTTTTCCTAATTCATTTACTCCCAACGGAGATGGTTTCAATGATTCCTTTTCTCCAATCTCTCCATGTATTCCGGACTATAATATGATTATATATGATCGCTGGGGTAAAGTGGTTTTTCAAGAGCTTGAAGGAAAAGGTATTTGGGAAGGAACTAAGGATGGTGAAGATATGCCTGAAGGAGTCTATGCCTATTATGTGACTTATGAGAACCAAACCTCCAACGGTACTTTTACCGAGAATATTAGAGGTTATGTTCGGTTAATAAGGTGATTGATGTTTGTTCTGTTATTGCTGGATACTATCTATCTGAAGTAGAGGGAATTAAAGTGATTCTTTTTTAAATTAATTCGTTGTTAACACAACTACTAAGATTCAACCTTGCTACTGACTAAATCCCTTTTATTAAAACTTGGGTCTTCGAATGAGTTATTAAAACCCGTTCGAATAGTTGCTGCTATTTTCTCCTTGTTTCTACTTTTTAGTTTTTCTCTTAAGGCTCAGACCGACACTTGGGGGCATGAGTTTTACATCAGTTTGTTTCCGAATGAAGGATATGGATTACACCCTCCTGAGAATCCGAGCCCAAGAGTTTTTTTTCATTTCTATGCTCAAAAGGCTACCACAGTAGAAGTACAATATTCCAATGTAGCAAGAGAAGAATACCAACTATCTGCGGGTGGTACTACAATAGAGGTTCCGGTAGAGTTAATTGATAAAATAACAACCACCGGAGCCAATGAAATTAGCAAATATACTTGGGCTCATGTTTACTCATTAGATAAAATACAAGTAGCATTTAGTCATAATGAGGATTATAGTTTAGATGCAACAACAGCAATGCCTGTGACTACAGCTGGTCATCACTATATAGTGCCTGGACTTAATTATGGTAGAGTTAATATTGTCAATACTGGAGGTAGAACGATTGTGAGGATGATACCAAAGATTGGACGAGAGGGTTGGCTAGCAGGAGAGGAGCGTGCATTTCTTTTAGAAGAGGGAGAGGTGTTTAGTTTCAATGACCATTATCCATCGGGAATGGAAATAATTGCCTCCAAAGATGACAGCGTTTTGGATTTGCCAGGCCCACCGCCACCACCAGGGCAGAATATTATAACTGGGCTGGATTGTGATCCTTTAATTGTCTATGTAGGTATTGGAAGGTTGGGTATAGGTATCTGTTCTGAGCCTGTTCCTTTCAGTTATATGGTTGAGTCATTGGCTCCTGTTTCAACTGTTGGAACAGAATACATGGTGGTGCCATTTATTGGAAGAAGAATGACTCACCATAGGTTTAGAGTTGTCAGTTTAGCTGATAATGCAAAAATTGAAATCACTACAAGGTATTCTGATAGGTTCCATAATATCACAAGAGATACACTTCAAAAAGGAGAAACACTTATAATAAACTCTAGATGGCCAGCAGTGATAAAATCCGATATGCCGGTTGAAGTGGCTCAATATGGTTATTCTGGGGACGGATGTAATGCTTCTGGATCAATGGATAGCTTTAGTGGTGGCCCGATGCAGATAAATCAGTCTTCATTTCAGCAGGGGATAGAGAAAACTAAAATCTATGTACATGAAATTCTGGATATAGACTCCTATTATCTGAATGTAATGATACACAATGAAGATGTTGACAAATTCTCTATCAGCCCGCCTGTTTCTGGTATAGAGTTCAAAAAGCTGGTAGAAACAGGTTATAGTTATGCTAGCTTTCAGGTGGCTCCCAACGCAGAATATACTCTAGAAGCGCCAGGAGGAGAATTTTTGGTGACTGAGCATGGCCATGGGCCTGGGGCTTCTTATGGTAGAAACCCATACCGCGAGATCAATAACCTTAGTTTTGAAATGGTAGTTGAAGACGACAGTTCTGGGGTGGTAAAAGAAGACATTTGTATCAATGACCATCTTTCTTTCGATGTTGACTTTCTTAAACCGGGCCTCTCAGATGAATACAATAAGATTGAATGGGAAGTAAATGAAAGTGGAGAAATACATGAAGGAAAAACCTTTGATATGACTTTCACGGAGGCTGGGCTATATCGGATTAGCTGCACCCTTTCTACTGAACAAGATAAGTGTATTACAATTCATACGCTTTATAGAGAAATTGAAGTGCATGAGATAATTGCAGAAAGAATAGAAGGACCTGTTTCCTTATGTCCGTACACGGAAGGAATTGTCTACACACTCATCAATGATGGTGGTTATATCTACGACTGGGAAGTAGAAGGAGGAACAATTGTTGGAAGTGCCAGTGATGAGTCAATCACGGTTAATTGGGGAGAAATTCAAGATGAGACAAAGGTTACGGTTTATGTAAGTAATGAATATGGATGTACCATTGAACCCATCTCTTTAGATGTAACCTTAGAGCCAAATGACCAATTAGAGCCTGCAGTAGCTTATGGAAATGAAGAGGTTTGTTATACCGATAGGGATTATCAGATTTATTATACCCCAGATATAATGGGGGCAGAGTTTGAATGGATAGTTGATGGGGGGCACGTGGTTTCTGGTCAGGGGTCACATGAAGTAGTTGTTGAGTGGACAGAACAACAAGGTTCAATCTATTACATTCTTACCCTTGGAGATTGCTATGGAGCTTCACCAGAACTTCAGGTAAAAGTTTATGATGAACTACTTCCGGTTGTGTCAGCAATAGATGTTCAATGTAATGATAATGGAGATGGTCAAGCCTCTATTAATATAACTGGAGGCAAATTTCCCTTTAATGTGACGTGGTCTAATGGAGAAACGGGTAATTCGGTAGCCGATCTTGAGCCTGGGGATTATACCGTTTTGGTTGAAGATGATCTGGGTTGTCAGAAAGAAGTTGGGTTTACCATTGATCAGCCCCCTCCAATGCGGGTCGAGGCCTTCCCCAGAAAGTATTGTCATGACCAGCCCGATGGAGAGTTATCTATCATTGCTTTAGGAGGTGTAGCTCCCTATA
>JABXIP010000051.1 GCA_013373005.1 Cytophagia bacterium
TACAGAACAAAAATTAATCTAATCGATGAAATTGATGGCTTAACTGAAGTAGTGACTGATACGCTCGAACTGGCGGTAATTCTAGAGAACGATGTGCAGCTCTTCCCCAACCCCATTAGCAATGGAGACGACCTGAATATCCTCAATGATAATCTCAATGCCGCCTATCTGCATTTATTGAATGTACAAGGTTCACTACTTCAAGTAGTACAGATTAATCTGGAGGCAGATTCATTCACCATAGAAGGCCTGAGCTCAGGTATGTACCTCTACAGAATTTTCTCGATAGACAGAGAACTGATCAAAACCGGAAGACTGATTGTTCGGTAGAAATCAAAGACTAGTCTTAGCGTCTCGCTAAGACTTCTACTTCAAATTGATTATTTTCATTTCAAACACACATAAATGGGAAGAAAGTATACCATCCAAGATCAGGATCAATTCTACTTCGTGACCTTCACCGTTGTTGGTTGGGTGGATGTTTTTATTCGACATGAATACAGAAACATATTTATTGAATCAATCAAATATTGTCAGAAGGAAAAAGGATTACTTGTTGGAGCCTGGTGTATTATGCCAAGCCATATTCATCTAATAATAGGCAGAGAGAGGGAACAAAGATTGGAAGAAATCATACGAGATTTAAAATCCTATACTTCCCGTCACATTAGAAAGTTCATTGAGAGCAGTCCTTACGAAAGTAGAAAATGGATGATTGATTTATTCAAAATAGCAGGCTCAAAGAAATCGAATAACAAAGACTTTCAATTCTGGCAACAACATAACCATCCAATTGAACTCTCCACAGTCAATATCACAAGACAAAGACTGGATTATGTTCATAATAACCCTGTTGAAACTGGATTTGTAGATAATGCGAGAGAATGGATTTTTAGTAGTGCTCGTGATTATGAAGATGAAAAAGGACTAATTGAAATTTCCTTTTTGCTTTAGTAATTAGGTCTTAGCGAGACGCTAAGACCAGTACTGGAACTGATAAAAGCCGGAAGACTGATTGTTCGGTAGACATAAAAAAACCCTGACGTGGACCGTCAGGGTTCTAGGTTAGCAGTAATCAACCCCATACATACTAACTACCGCATGCCTCACAAGCATCCGGGTTATCTAGCGAGCAAGCCATATCTGCTGCTTTTTGCTCCATTTCTGCTGCAGTTGGCGCAGAAGCTGCGGCCTTATCTACAGTGAACTGAATAGCATCTGCTGCTGCTCTAGATCTTAGGTAATACATACCCGTTTTCAGACCCTTCTTCCAAGCATAGAAGTGCATAGAAGTCATTTTACCGAAGTTCGGATCCTGGATATGTATATTCAAACTTTGCGACTGACAGATGTATGCACCTCTATCGGCCGACATATCGATAATTGCTTTCTGAGAAATCTCCCAAACAGTTTTGTAAAGCTCCTTGATGTTATCAGGAATCTCCTTAATATTCTGAACAGAACCCTTCGCTGCAATCAGCTTGTTCTTCATATCAGCACTCCAAAGGCCTAGATCAATCAGGTCTTTCATCAAGTGCTTGTTCACAATAACAAACTCACCTGAAAGTGTTCTTCTGGTATAGATGTTTGAAGTATATGGTTCGAAACACTCATTATTACCCAATATCTGAGAAGTAGAAGCGGTTGGCATTGGAGCTACTAGCAATGAGTTTCTCACACCATGTTTCTTCACTTCTTTCTTCAGGCTATCCCAATCCCAAAGACCAGAGTCTGGAGTTACACCCCACATGTCGTACTGGAATATTCCTTTAGAAACAGGAGATCCTTTAAAGGTCTCATACGGTCCTTCTACTTTAGCAATGTCTTTAGACGCAGTCATTGCAGCAAAGTAGATGGTTTCGAAGATGTCTCTGTTCAACTTACGTGCTTCTTCAGATTCAAATGGGAAGCCCATCATCAAGAAGGCATCAGCCAAGCCCTGAACACCCAAACCAATTGGTCTGTGGCGCATGTTTGAGTTCTTCGCCTCAGGAACAGGATAGTAGTTCACATCAATTACCTTATTCAGGTTTTTGGTGGCTACATAGGTTACATCATAAAGCTTCTGGAAATCGTATTGCTTGGTTTCTGCATTCACATACATTGGCAATGCAATAGAGGCCAGGTTACAAACCGCTACTTCATCAGGAGCAGTATACTCTATGATCTCAGTACACAAGTTGGACGACTTGATGGTACCCAAGTTCTTCTGATTCGACTTTTTGTTAGCCGCATCTTTGAATAGCATATAAGGAGTACCGGTCTCAATTTGTGCTTCAAGCACTTCGAACCAAAGGTCTTGTGCTTTTACAGTCTGGCGACCTTTACCTTCCTTCTCATATTTTTCGTAAAGCTTCTCGAAGTCATCTCCATAAGCATCGGCCAAGCCGGGACACTCATTCGGACACATCAAGGTCCACTCTTCGTTCGCTTCAACTCTCTTCATGAATAAGTCCGGAATCCAAAGCGCGTAGAACAAGTCTCTCGCTCTCAATTCTTCCTTACCATGGTTTTTCTTCAGATCAAGGAAATCGAAGATATCGGCATGCCAAGGCTCAAGATACATGGCGAAAGAACCTTTACGCTTTCCTCCTCCTTGGTCAACATAACGGGCAGTCATGTCGAAGTTTCTCAACATAGGAACGATACCGTTAGAAACCCCTCCAGTTCCTTTAATGTATGAGCCTTTAGCTCTCACATTGTGAATAGAAAGACCAATACCTCCGGCTGACTGAGAAATCTTAGCACACTGCTTCAAAGTATCGTAGATACCGTCAATACTATCATCCTTCATTGTGAGTAGGAAGCATGATGAAAGCTGCGGCTTAGGTGTACCAGCATTGAATAATGTTGGAGTAGCATGAGTGAACCACTTCTCTGAAAGCAAGTGATAAGTCTCAATGGCTTTCTCCATGTCTTCGCCATGGATACCCACAGCTACTCTCATGAGCATGTGTTGAGGACGCTCAACGATCTTACCATCCAATTTCATGAGGTAAGAGCGCTCTAATGTCTTGAATCCGAAATAATCATAGCTAAAGTCTCTGTCATAAATAATGGTAGAGTCTAGCAATGCTGCATTAGCCTTAATAATGCCATAAGTTTCTTTAGAAACCAATGGTGCATTTTCACCAGTTTTCGGATCTACATAGGTGTAAAGTCTTTTCATGGTATTTGAAAAAGACTTACTGGTGGTTTTGTGAAGGTTAGAAATTGCAATTCTAGCAGCTAGCCTGGCATAGTCAGGGTGCTTTACTGTAAGGGTAGCGGCAATTTCTGCGGCAAGATTGTCCAGGTCTTGCGTGCTAACACCATCGTAAAGGCCTTCAATTACCTTCTTGGCTACATCTATTGGTTCAACAAAGTTGGGATCTAACCCATAGGATAGCTTTTCTACCCTTGCGGTGATTTTGTCGAATTTGACCGACTCTCGTCTGCCATCTCTTTTTACTACTAACATATTGTTTGGGGTTTGGGGGTATTTGGTTGTTTTATAAATCTATCATCAGAAGTCATCATCGAATGACAGGGCGCGTGAATTCCCAGTGTCATCTTTATCTTTCATGACTCCCGCTTTTTGATATTCTCCCACTCTCTTCTCAAAGAAGTTGGTTTTCCCTTGTAGGGAAATCATCTCCATGAAATCAAATGGGTTGGTTGAGTTATACTCCTTGGCACAGCCTAGTTCAACCAAAAGTCTGTCGGTAACAAACTCAAGGTACTGCGCCATAAGATCTGAATTCATGCCTATCAATCTAACAGGAAGTGATTCAGTAATAAACTCTCTTTCTATATCTAAAGCATCTATGATGATTTCTCTGATTCTCTCTTCAGGCACCTGATTAATCAGGTGATTGTTATGCAGGTGAACTGCAAAATCGCAATGTAGCCCTTCATCTCTCGAGATCAACTCGTTCGAGAAAGTTAGTCCCGGCATTAGGCCTCTCTTCTTAAGCCAAAATATGGAACAGAAACTTCCTGAGAAGAAGATTCCTTCAACAGCAGCAAAAGCAATTAGTCTTTCAGCAAATGAAGGCGACTCGATCCACTTCAAAGCCCAATCTGCTTTCTTCTTAATAGCATCGAACGTTTCGATAGCATGGAAAAGCTGATCTGCCTCAACAGGATCTTTAATGTATGTATCAATAAGTAATGAGTAAGTCTCTGAGTGAATGTTTTCCATCATAATCTGGAAACCATAGAAAAACTTAGCTTCGGTGTATTGCACTTCATTTACGAAGTTCTCAGCAAGATTTTCATTGACAATACCGTCTGAAGCGGCAAAGAACGCCAACACATGCTTGATGAAATATCGCTCATCATCATTCAGCTTGTCATTCCAGTCAGTAAGATCTTGATGCAAATCAATTTCTTCTGCAGTCCAAAAGCTGGCTTCAGCTTTCTTATAGTATTGCCAAATATCATCGTGTTTAATAGGAAACAGTACAAAGCGGTCTTTGTTCTCCTTCAACAATGGTTCCTCAACTGCGGTAGTTTGTTCGCTCATGTTACTTGTTTTATTTGGGGTTGCATAAAAAGGGCTACGTTGAAGAATATCAATTCTTCAAAAAAACAAGAACCATTTACCCGAGGGCAAACAGCATTTTCCTATTTATTTTTCAGGGTTCTTAGCTAAATCCTTGATACTCTTATGAGTAGGAGCTCAACTAAAGAATAGGTTGTTTAATGGGGTCGTAACCTGAAACAAATATTACAAAAAGGGGCTGAAAAATCAATGTGAAAACTCAACTCTTTTCACTCATGAAAGTCATTTCATGTGTTCGCATAACTCTCTGTTTTATAGATATTTTGAAGCCAATCATTAGAGCATCACTTATTTCAATTTTCAACGTATGGAAAGGCGAAAAAAAATGAAAATTTAATATTGGAAAATCGCTTGGATTTATCCTGCAGTTTTGGTTTGTTATTCGCGAATATTCCATTACCTTTGCAGTCCATTTTTGAAAATCATTCATAATGTACGCAATTGTAGATATAGCAGGAAAGCAGTTCAAAGTAACGCAAGACCAGTTCGTATACGCTCCATTGATGGAGGGCGAAGAAGGCGCTTCCGTAGAGTTCGAGAAAGTATTATTGCTCGACAACGAAGGTAAAGTTGAAGTTGGTGCCCCAGCAGTAAAGGGCGCTAAGGTTTCCGGTAAAATTATCGGACATGTAAAAGGTGATAAAGTAATCATCTTCAAAAAGAAAAGAAGAAAAGGTTACAAAGTGAAAAACGGTCACCGTCAACAGTTCACTAAAGTATTGATCGAAAAAATCTCTAAATAAGAAAATACCATGGCACATAAGAAAGGAGTCGGTAGTTCGAAAAACGGTAGAGAGTCGGAAAGTAAACGACTTGGCGTTAAAATCTATGGTGGTCAGGCTGCAATCGCAGGTAACATCATTGTAAGACAAAGAGGTACTCAGCATCACCCGGGTACAAACGTAGGTATTGGTAAAGACCACACCTTGTTTGCACTCACTGACGGTGTTGTTGAATTCAAAAAAGGTAGAAAAGACAGATCTTACGTTTCTGTTCTTCCTTTCGAGGGAGAAGGTAAAGCAGAAGCTTAAGCTTAACCTGATAGATATTTAAAACCCTGGCACTCTAAAGAGGTCAGGGTTTTTTGTTTTCATACATTTTAAAAAGCAATTTGTAATTCATGTCTCTGGGCTTCACCAACATATTGCAACTCATGCTGGTTTTTCAGAGTGGTGTTTTTGGCGCCTTCCTAATTACTCAGGGTAGAGGCAAGAAAACCAGCAATAGCCTCCTGGCTAGCTTTCTGTTTGTACTGGCCATTCATATGGGTTTCAACCTGCACTTCGAGCTCAACCTCAATTGGGGGCTGCCCGATGTCACCAACTCCTTCGGTTTTCTTTATGGTCCCTTGCTTTACCTCTACATAAGCAGTCTCATTTACAAAGAAACCCAGCTCAATAAAGGTGATGTAATACACCTACTACCATGGCTCATCATTCTGCTTGTTTCACTATTTGTGAGCATACCCACCTGGTTAACCGGGGTTTGTATCATCATCAGCATCATTAGCTATCTGGCATTCTCGCTATTCAAAATCCAGTACTTCCAACGAGTCATTAAAAACACCGAGTCACGCTTTAGCGCCATTGCCATGGTCTGGATGCAGCGGTTTATCTATGGTCTTTTTATTATAGTAATCATTGATGCCATCCACAGTGCTATGCTCATCAACAGCATGGTGATGGAAAATATTTTCTATGCCTTACTCATTGGTGCCTTACTCTTCTTTGTCACCAGCCTTGTCTTCAACGGACTGAGACAACCAGAGATATTTCTAGGCCTTACACTAGAAGATGAAGCCATTTCAAAAGCAGCTCAGGAAAGGTATTCCGGTTCAAAAACTCAGGAGGATGAGATAGTCAAAATCGGAAATCAGATAGAACTCTTCTTTCAAAATGAAAGGCCCTATCAAAACCCTGAACTGAACATCCAAAACCTAGCCGATCAGCTCGGTCATTCTGCCAGACTTATCTCAGAAGTCATCAACAGACACTTCGGGCAGAATTTTTCTGAGTATGTAAATGGCCACAGAATTGAAGAAGCCAAAGCATTGATTCAATCGGCCGACAGCAAAACCACTATTCTGGAAATTCTGTATGCCGTAGGCTTCAACTCCAAGTCTAGCTTTTACACTTCATTCAAGCAGCACACCGGAGTAACCCCCAGCGATTACAAAAAGCGATAAAAGCCTAAGAAATCGGTTCGGATTCCTGAACCCGGACGACTTGAGTACTTATTGACACTTCCTTTGAAGAAAAAAGGATGAAAAAACTCAAGTCAATTTTGAAGGTAACAGGCAAGGTCATTTTATCCATATTGCTTGCCATTCTACTCTTCTTAGGCTCGGCTTATCTTATCGGAAAACAAGATTTTGGTTCACCCGGAATGTTAACACCAGAATTGAGCAAAGTGGCATTCGTTAATGTGAATGTCATTCCCATGGACAGCAATTATGTTTTGTCTAATCATACTGTGCTCATAGAATCAGGAATAATCAAAGGGATATATAGCGAAGCTCCCAATCTCAATGGATATGAGATAATAGATGGCAAAGGGCAATATTTAATGCCCGGACTGATGGATGCTCATGCGCATATATTCGACAGGTCTGATCTGGCACTTGACCTTTCACAAGGCGTCACAACAGTGAGGAATATGATGGGCTTTCCCATGCACCTTCGGTGGAAGGAACAGGTAGAAAACAGCGAATATCCGGGAGCCATTCTCTTTACATCAAGCCCCACTTTAAATATGGGAGAAGATACCGGAGGACCATTTCATAAAGTATTAGCTAACCAGGAAGAAGCAAAAGCCGCAGTCAACGAAGCCAAGCAGTTGGGTTATGACTTTATCAAAATTTATGATGGCCTAAGTAAAGAGGTTTTTGAAGCTATAATGGAAGAAGCTCATAAAACCAATATGAGAGTGGCTGGCCACCCTCCTCGCTCCGTTGACTTGAATACACTGAGTACTTCGGGACTTACCTCTATTGAACATGCGGAAGAAGTATTCCAGGGTTTGATGAATTATAAGTACTCTAAGGAAAAGGTAGACAGCATTGCCAAAATACTTGCAAAGCGACAGGTATATGTAACGCCAAGCCTAATTATCTACCACTATATCAAAGAAACTAGCGTAAAGGGGCAGGCCTTTTTAGACAGTATTCCTCAGGATTATATCAACCCATTGATTCGCTTTATTGGCAATAAACAATTGGGTGACTTTGTAAACGCCAGCGAGGAATCTGCCGGATATAATACTAGAAAAGACAATGCCTTATCTGAAATACTAAGAATCTTCCATGAGAATCAGGTGCCATTACTATTAGGAACAGACCATGGGCCTAACTTAACCGTGGCCGGCTTCATTTTGCATAGAGAAATTGAAATGTGGAAAAAGAATGACATACCGGACTATGATATTCTCAGGGCCGGTACCATCAATGTGGCAGATGCTTTGGGAGTAGCTAATAGATTAGGCACAATAGCTATAAATAAAGAAGCTCAGCTCATTCTACTGAAAGACAACCCATTGGCCGATGCCAGAAACACTCAACAACTCTCTGGAGTATTTCACAATGCGCGATGGTACAATGAGGATGGACTCAAAGCTTTAGAAGAAGCCGGAAAAGACAAGTCTTCCACTTTTAGTACTCTTGGTCGCTTTTTGGAACATTTGATCAAAAAGTAATTGAGAACCCTGATTTCGAGAGAGGTCAGGGTTTTTTGCTTGGTTTCATTTACTATTTAGTCTCAGGAAGACGCTAAGACCAGTTGAGGGTAAGGGGTTTTGTTTGCCTATATACTTCGTTTAGTTCGTTAGGATTTAAAAATTGAAGATCAGCAATAACAGTAAAGGGACGCTTAGTAACAAATGAAGATTTAATAGCATTAGCTTAATCTATCAAGTCTATATCCTCCTGCTTTAAAAAAAAATCAATCACTAAAGAGTCCCCCTTTACCACCTTTACTTCTAGCTCTTCCCATTCTTTACCGACAAAACCAGCCCGTAAACTAAATTCCCCAGGCCTAACATTGAGTACAAATGAACGAGAATCAGAAAGCTGATGTATAATGTTGTTGACTATAAACAATCCAGGTAATTTTTTCTCGGGTTGGTCGAATTCGTATGCATTCAAAACTAAATATGTATAATCCTCGCTAATCGTTTTATAATGTTGCACTTGTACCTGATCTGTTTTAGGTATATCAGATGAATTACATGATAAATTCAAGAGAACGATAAGTGCTAAACCGCATCTAACAACCTGCATTATTACCCTTTTGATTATTGCTGCCATTTCTACCCAATTCATCATTTATAGTCTTCAATACTCTTCCTCTATCAGATGCATTATTGAAGGTACTTTTAAACCAAGATGTCTCTTCATATACATCATTACCATTGGAATCTTTAACTACATTACCCTGAGCATCTCTCTTCTTCCAATGAGTAAGCCCACTCCATGCAAGGTCTGAATAGAACTGTGAGGACAACGAGTAACCCTTATTAACACCAAATTCTTCAAGTGAACCAGCAATTTGATTCACGAAACTCCTTACTATTTCCGCATGATGCTCTTCCTCCAAAGAAGGATAGACACTGTTACCATGATCCCTTACCAAATCTGCATAAGTACTACCGGCATTAATGGGATCATTCCTAAAATAAGAAATCAAATATGCATGAACTGATTCATGAAGAATCGTTTTGACAATTGAAAGATCACTAGAATTCTTGTATTTATTAGTATCAAATATTGTTGTAACCGTTCCTGTAGCACTATTGTAGCTATTATTGGGCGTTATAGCGGTGTAATCTCCCTGAAGAACCCCATGTTCAACCTTCCAATTATAATTAGCATTGTTACCTGCAAAATGATTAATCACCCAACTCAAACCCTTAGTTTGAGTTTTGATACTGGATATCAAACTTTTCATACATGGCTTCAAATTAGTGTCATCAATTTGCTCTTCGAACCTCAATGGACTAATTATAGGCAAATCCTCATCCTCATCACAGCTTGTTTCATCAGCAACAGACATTGTAGTCATATAGTAACAGCTTGATGAATAGACAGGGAATCTTTCATATTGCTTTATTGAACAATAATTCCCATCAGAAGAGCAAACTTCGGTGTAAAATTCTTGATAATAAACATAGTACTCACAAACTAAATATGTGTCCCCCCCTCCGGTATCACCACTTCCAGAACCACCACCAGGATTGTTCACATCAGACTCAGGGCATTCCTGGGAGAAAATAGGGCCAGAGGGATCATATGGATCATTGACAGAGTATTCACCACTGCTCGAGCCTGGAACAGTCAATTGAAGCTTGGCAACTTTACCTACAAAGCCCTCTAAAGAGCCTGTTTGCAAATAAGTTGGATAGAACTCATCGGACATGGTATACCTCATAACATAAGGGTCCCGCACTTCGCCATCAGGTGTGTATTTCAAAATAAGGTTGTAAAAAACCTTAGGATCATTATTCGCTTCAGGCTTGATTTCAAAAGCATATGCTTTACGCCCAAGCGAGTCTTTCAACATAAGTATCTCATTCCAAGTAATATTGAGCGCAACATCATCATAGCCAAGATTGGCAGAAAACGTTTCATCAGAATGCTTAAACCCTGTGCTTTTAAAAAGGTCATTTACAACATCAGGAATATCATCGGCAGAATACCGAATATACTCCGTAGTTGGTATTTGCTGATCACTAAAAGGTTCATCTTCAACGCAAGAAGAGACAAGGAGACATGCAATAAGAAACAGATAAACTAGC
This sequence comes from Cytophagia bacterium, assembly GCA_013373005.1. Lineage (GTDB taxonomy): Bacteria > Bacteroidota > Bacteroidia > Cytophagales > Cyclobacteriaceae > Roseivirga. The sequence goes on from JABXIP010000051.1 coordinate 10,334, forward strand.
TGATAGTATTTGGTCATTTTATGTGTATTTAAATAAGTGCATTTTGAATATAACTATTCTTTCTAATAGATTATAACCCGTTTATTCCTGTATTAAGAATAAAACATAAACAACAGAAAAATGAGTGTAAAAATTACCTTAAGATGAGATCAACAAAAGATTGGAGGGTCGAAGGCCTAAGTAGCAACACAAAAACAACCCCATAAATCGCTCCCCAGAGGTGAGCATCGTGATTGATATTGTCGCGGCCTCGCTTACCCATAATAATCGAGTAAACTATAAAGATGGCTCCCAAAATATAACCTGGTAGGCAGATGATGGCATAAAGACATAAATCCCGTAGCGGATCGAATAGCACGAAGGCCAGTACTAAGGCAGAAACGCCCCCTGAAGCACCCAACGAGTTGTAGCCAGGGTTATGTCGGTGTTTGATGGTAGTAGGCACATTGGCCACCACAATGGCCGTTAGAAAAAGAAGAAAGTAAAGCAGCGTTCCCGACTGATGGAAATAAACACTGAAAATCCGCTCTATAGCTGCTCCAAAGAAGAATAGGGTAAACAGGTTTAGAAATAAGTGCATGGGGTTATTGTGGACAAAACCAGAAGTGAGCAACCTCCAATACTCCCTTCTTTGCACGGTCTGATAGGGGTTGAGCATCAGCTTGGCATGTAGCTCGGGTTTTTTCCAGGCTACATAGGTCACCAACCCAATCACAATCATCAGTCCGTAGGTAAAATCCATTATTTATCTCTGTCTATCAGGTATTGGGCAAATGTTTTCAAGCCAGCCTTTCGTTCATCGGGCACATTGATACCCTCTAAAGCTTTAAAGCCTTTGGCAAAATACTCATTCATTTTGGCCAGTGTCAATTCTTTGATACCGATCTCGTCATAAATAGCTGTGACAGCCTGAACCTTCTCAGCAGCATCGAAATCATCCTTTTCAATCCATTGATGAAGCTTTTGACTCTGTGTTTCATTAGCCATTTCTAATGCCTTTAATAAAAGGAAGGTCTTTTTGTTTGAGATGATGTCGCCACCTACTTGCTTACCGAATTTCTCCTGATCGGCATATACATCGAGCAAATCATCCTTCAATTGAAAACCAATACCAATATCTACTCCGAATTCATAAAGTGCCTTGGTTGAAGCTTCATCAACTCCAGCCAACATGGCACCAAGTTCTAAGCTGAAACCAAGCAA
>JABXIP010000111.1 GCA_013373005.1 Cytophagia bacterium
AATAACTGTTCCAAACTATAATCATCGGGTATTAGAACCTCACGGGCCTTACTACCTTCAAATGGACCTACAATACCTGCAGCCTCCAACTGATCGATTAATCGACCAGCTCTGTTGTATCCCAATTTTAGCTTACGCTGAATCAAACTGGTACTACCTTGCTGATGCGAAACAATCAATCGAGCAGCCTCATCGAATAAGGCATCTCTTTCAGACAAGTCTACATCAGACCTATTCCCCCCTTCATCTTCACCAACAAACTCGGGTAATAAATAAGCCGACTCATAGCCTCTCTGCGAGCCTATGAATTCGCAAATTTCGTCTACTTCTGGCGTATCTACAAATGCACACTGAATTCTTATGATATCTGAACCCATTGAAAGCAGCATATCTCCCTGACCTATCAATTGATCGGCCCCTCCCGCATCCAGAATTGTTCTAGAGTCTACTTTAGATGTTACTCTAAACGAAAGTCTGGCAGGGAAGTTGGCCTTGATGATACCCGTGATAACGTTTACAGATGGCCTCTGAGTGGCTACCACCAGATGAATACCAATAGCCCTGGCTAGTTGCGCCAGTCTAGCAATCGGAGTTTCCACTTCTTTTCCGGCTGTCATCATCAAGTCTGCTAACTCGTCTATTACCAAGACGATGTAAGGCAGGAATCTGTGACCTTTCTCTGGATTTAATTTTCTATCGACAAATTTCTTATTGTACTCTTTAAGATTTCTACAAGCAGCGTCCTTCAATAAATCATAACGCTGATCCATCTCTATGCAGAGAGAATTCAGTGTGTAGATAACCTTTTTGGTGTCTGTAATAATTGGCTCCTCATTGTCCGGCAACTTAGCCAGATAGTGTCTTTCAATTTTGTTGAATAGTGTCAACTCCACCTTCTTAGGATCTACCAAAACGAACTTCAATTGAGACGGATGTTTCTTATAAAGTAGCGAAGCTAGAATCACATTCAATCCAACAGATTTACCCTGTCCCGTTGCTCCTGCCATCAGCAAGTGCGGCATCTTGGCTAAATCCGTTACAAAAATCTCATTGGTAATGGTCTTTCCTAAAGCTATTGGCAAGGCCATGTCTGAGTTCATGAATTTCTCCGTAGAAATCACAGACCTCATAGATACCATTTCCTTATTCGTATTTGGCACTTCAATTCCAATGGTTCCTTTACCCGGAATAGGCGCAATGATACGAATACCCAAAGCAGCCAAACTCAGGGCAATATCATCTTCAAGGTTTTTGATCTTAGAAATCTTAACCCCAGCCTCTGGTACAATCTCATAGAGTGTAACTGTCGGACCGATAGTCGCTTTTATACTGGCAATTCCAATTTTAAAATTGGTGAGTGTCTCAACAATCTTATCCTTATTGGCCTGAAGTTCTTCTTTTGTCACCTGTACCCTACCTGTAGAGTATTCGTTGAGCAAATCGACTGTTGGGAACTGGTATTTAGGAAGATCTAAAGTTGGATCATAATGCCCAGCTTTTTCAACCAACTTATCGGAAGTCTCTTTTATTTCAACTTCAAAAGCAGGCTCATTTTCTTTCGTAGCCTCTTTTGGTTTGGGCTTATTTACAGGCTCTTCAATTTCTAATTCCAAGCCTGTATCTTCTTCAGCTCCCTTTTCAACCAAATTTGGCTTTTCAGGCTCCGTACTTAACTCAATAGTGGGCTCAGCTTTCTCCACTGACTCTTCAGTTACCTCCTCCTCTTCATCTTTGACTGAGACTACCCAGCTTTCAGAGTCATCAATTTCTTCCTCCTCTTCAGAACCTTCTTCTTTGTTCTCAATATCTGACTCCTCTTCCTCACTTGCCGGTACTTTTTCGTCTTCATCCGGAACATGTACAGTGGCCTTTTTTAAGCTTAACACCTCAGTGATATTGAAGAAGAAAATCACAAAGACGAGCAGGGTGAAAGCCAGAAAGAGAATAGTGCCGTAGCCTAAAAGGCTATCGAAAAACAAGGAGAGTTCATAACCCAAGCCACCTGAATAAAAACTCCATTCAGAGACAGAGTCATCTCCTTTGATCATTGATCCCATTAAGAGGCTAATCCAAATCAGGAAAAAAACTGTCACAGCGAATGCTCTAGGCAACTTCATCAAAGCTTTGCCCCAGACAATTTTATAACCAAGAATAAAAAGGAATGGAGGGATAAGAAAGGCACCAATTCCAAACCATGAAAAGATCAGTTTATGAGAAGTAAGTGCACCCAGCAGCTTCATCCAATTAGCAGCTTCTCTTCCGAGCGACTGAACACTTTCGCCTTCGGCAAAAAAGGCCTCAACTACACTTTGATCGGCCCTGCCTGTGAACAAATAGCTAAAGCAAGCCAACAGTATAAACACCGAAGCCAACAAGAGGAAAAATCCCAATGAAAGCTGTACTCTTCTATCCTTTAAAAAAGGCACACTAAAGTTGAAGGAAAGCTTTCTTTTGGTTTTGGGTTTCTTGCCCTGGTTACTTTTGAATGTATTGGACTTGTAGGAGTTTTGGGCCATTGAAAAATTTTAAACCGATTTGTACGAAGTTAAATTAATTTTAGAAACCACATAAGGCAATCAGGCCTTCTGCTGTGCTTTTTTCCAACGAAGAATTCCCTTGTTAATTTTCTTCACCATGGCCGGACCCTCATAAATAAACCCTGTGTAAACCTGAACGAGCGATGCTCCGGCTTCTAGTTTAGCAATAGCATCTTCTGCCGCGAGAATTCCTCCAACACCAATGATCGGGAAAGCGCCTCCTGAGTTTTTGTGTAGATAGCTGATAACCTCTGTAGACCTCTCTCTCACCGATGCGCCACTTAAACCGCCTGCCCCAATTTGGCTAACGGTCTGACCCGGTGTTTTGAGTCCCTCTCTGGAAATTGTAGTATTCGTGGCAATAAGACCATCAATACCGGTTTCCTTAACGATATCAATGATATCATCAAGTTGAGAGTCTGTGAGGTCTGGAGCTATTTTCAATAGAATTGGCTGTTCAGCCTTAATTTCCTTCTTTCGGTTTTGCAGTGTGTTCAACAAAGCTGTCAGAGGCTCTTTGTCTTGAAGCTCTCTCAAGTTAGGCGTGTTTGGCGAGCTCACATTCACAACAAAATAGTCTACATAAGGTTGAAGTGCATTGTAGCAATACACGTAATCGTCAACAGCGAGCTCATTCGGAGTCACTTTATTCTTGCCAATATTTCCACCAATCAACACTTTAGTTTTCTTGGCCTTCAACCTGGTTATGGCTCCTTCTACTCCTTCATTATTAAAGCCCATGCGATTGATCAAACTCATATCATCGGGTAACCTAAAAAGTCTAGGACGGGGGTTACCATCCTGAGCCTTAGGGGTTAAGGTTCCAATTTCTATGAATCCAAAACCAAAAGCTGAAAGCTCATTGAAGAGCTTGGCATCCTTATCGAAACCAGCAGCTAAACCCACAGGATTAGGGAACTTCAACCCAAAACATTCAACTTCCAATTCAGGATTTTTAAAGTTGAAAAGGCTGCTTGCCATGGCACTTACCCCAGGAATTTTAAAAAGCTTCCTAACTGTACCGAAGGTAAAGTAGTGAGCCGATTCAGGGTTTTTAAGAAAAAGGAATGGACGAATTAAGAATTTATACAAGGCCGAAGATTTGCTGCAAAAATAACTCAGAACTATAAGAATTGAAATTTTCACAGTGTCTTTCAACTATTTATTAAAATCCGCTTGCCCTGTATTTATATATATCTGAATTTGATCATAAATAAGTCTGAGATGTACGAAAAGATCCTAGTGCCGGTAGACTTTACCGATAAAACTACCAAGGCTTTAAGTGTAGCGAAAAGTATTGCCCTTTCTACGGGGGCAGAAATTTCTCTTATTCATGTGGTAAAGGCCGCACTGACTGTCTATTTAGATGAGTTGGGGGTTTATAGAAGCAAGTCTCAGGGTGGACAAAAGTTTCTTGAAGAGGTGATTGCCAAGAACGAAAAGAAGATGGACAAATATGTCCGAAACCTTACTCTTGAAGGGATTAACATCTCCTATAAACTCAAAGTGGATAGCTCGCCAGATAAAATTGCAGAACTCGTGGCCGAAGAAGGTTTCGACCTGACTATTGTTGGAAACTATGAACACCAGCGTTTCGATGAGTTTCTGAAAAGAACCCACCCGGAACGTATTGCAAAACTTGCCATGAATCCGGTGATCACCGTCAATCAGGATATTAAAGACTTCAAACCGGCAAAGATTATGGTACCCACAAATCTGGAGGATAACTGTAACCAGAAAATGGACGCTTTGATGCAATTTGCTGAGAAATTCAATTCAGAGCTTCAGTTTGTGTTCATCAATACTCCCGCATTTTTTCATACCTCTCCTCAAATAAGAAAGAAAAGCAGGTTGTGGTTTGAACATCATGGACTAAAAGGCCATGAAGTAAAAGTTTTCAATACCAAACAATTGCAAAAGGGCTTGTTAAATGCTGCCGACTTTTTCGAATCCGATATGATTGCGCTCTTTTCTAAGCATACGGAGTCAATCAAAGACCTGATAAAGGGGAATATAACGGAGTACTTGATTACTCGTTC
>JABXIP010000471.1 GCA_013373005.1 Cytophagia bacterium
CTGGGTCAAAGTATTGCCTCATTTGTGATGATTCTCGGCTACGCCATCATAGCCGTTCCTACTGGCATTGTAACCGTGGAACTTCAAAAAGACAGGGAAAACAGAAAAACTAAAGCCTGCAAGAATTGCAATTCAAAAGGGCACGACACTGAAGCTCTTTTTTGTAAGTTTTGCGGAGAGAAACTACCCGATTGAAAAAAGAAGTTAAGCTAGATGTTTATACACCTGAAGAAGAGGTGGCCAATGCAATTACTCATGGCGTTGGCATATTAGGAGCTTTGGGCTCACTAATCTATCTATTCACCAGATCGGGGCTATCGCCTTCTATATTTTGGAGTGCATTGGTTTTCTCTCTAACCGCATTAATTCTTTACTCATCCTCTACCTTATACCATAGTGTAAAGGCGAAAAAGAATAAGTTCTTGTTTAAGCAACTAGATCATATTGCTATCTATCTGCTCATTGCCGGAACCTTTACTCCTTTCTGTTGGGGAGTGCTTGGAAATACTGCTTTGGGACAAAATTTGTTAATCGCAGTTTGGGTAATCGCCCTTGCGGGAATCATCTTTAAGGTATTCTATACTGGTAAGCTGGAATTTATTTCTCTGGCCTCATATCTGGGCATGGGCTGGCTTGGCTTTATGATGTTCGATGAAATTGGTGAAATTCTATCACCGAAAGTGGTCAATCTGATGCTTTATGGAGGCATTTCTTACACCGCAGGTGTGGTTTTTTACCTCATGAGAAAACTCAAATATCACCACGCTATCTGGCATTTGTTCGTTCTGGGGGGAACAGGTTTCCATGCCTATGCTATATTCAACTATGTAGTCGATTACTCATACTGAACGTAATTCTCCCATTTTTCCAGAACGGCTTTAAAATCATCAGGTAACTCAGAATTGAACTGAATGAATTTCTTGGTGATAGGGTGAATAAACCCAAGTGACTTGGCATGAAGCGCCTGTCTGGGCATCAACTTAAAGGCATTATCTACAAATGATTTATACTTAGAAAACTGGGTTCCTCTCAGTACCTGATCTCCACCATACGTTGCATCATTGAATAGCGGGTGGCCCAAATATTTCATGTGCGCTCTAATCTGGTGAGTTCTTCCCGTTTCCAGGTTACACTGAATCAAAGAAACATAGCGTATGTCTTTCAATACTTTGTAATGGGTAATGGCATTCCTCCCCCTGGAAGCATCTTCAATTGCCACCGTTACTCTACGGTCTTTTTCGCTTCGGCCCAAATGCACATCGATGGTACCCATTTCATTTTCTGGAACACCCCAGACTAAAGCATAATAAGTTCGCTCAATACTGTGATCGAAAAACTGCTTGGCCAGACCACTCATGGCCTTTTCAGTCTTAGCAATTACCAAGAGCCCGGAAGTGTCCTTATCGATGCGATGCACGAGTCCTGGCCTCCCATCATTGCCTTCCATAGTTGGCAACTGCTGAAAATGATAGCTCAACGCATTCACCAAAGTCCCGGTCCAGTTATTATAAGCAGGGTGTACTACCATGCCCGCTTCTTTATTCACCACCAACAAGTGATCATCCTCATAAACGATATTCAGAGGAATGTCCTCAGGAACAACGTCTGTATCTCTCGGTGGTTCAGGAAGCTCAACAATGATTTCATCGCCAGGATGCACCTTATAATTAGGTTTCACCTCTTGGCCATTTACCTTCACGAACCCATCCTTAATGCCTTGCTGCACCTTGTTTCTAGTGACATTAGGCAACCTATCCATTAAGAATTTATCGATTCGATAAGGCTCTTGGCCTGGATCACAAACCAATCGATGATGCTCAAATAACTCTTCCTGTTCTTCCATGTGGCTGCAAAGTTAATTTTTATCCCGATACCCCTTTGACAAACTTTTGGCCTTTATAGGTACCCGAGATTTTTGCCAGCCAATGAGTTCTCGGTAACCAGTTTGTCAAAGTTCAGTGCAATAAGCTTTCGTATACTCCATGTCGGAGACTTTGACGAACCCAATTTACAACCATGGTGCAAATACGGGAAGGCATCCTAAAAAAGCACTTCAGGTTCGTCAAAAGGAGCGCGTTTCTGCCTTTGACAAACCTTCTGAAATATTACGCACAAAGCCCATACTAGCATGGATTTTAGTTAGTGCGGTTTGTCAAAGTTTTTAAGAAGCTACTCCAAGCTGCTTCGACCCTCTATAAAGCCATGAAAATCGTTAAACTCGGCTCTTGATAAGAACCATTTTTCTATAAAAGAAGCGGTAATTCTACTTTGACTTTCAGAATATACCTCGTTCCATGATGACCAAGGCCATTGTCTGAAATCATCAATATATCCATGTTTTTGAGGATTCTGATGAATGTATCTTATCAATAAGGAAATATGATCATGTATGACAACCTCCTTTCTTTTAAAAGGTCTATCGAAAAGAGCTCCTTTCCTATCATAATAACGATTATACGCTAATGAATACGACTGAAATAGCCTCTTGAGGTTTTGAGAAACATTCCTTTCATCAACCACCCTAACAAAGAAATGAAAATGGTTAGGGAGTAAACAGAACGAAATTGTCTCTACAGATTCAGACAGATAAAGCGCATACTTTTTTAAAAAGTACCGGTAGTTCTTATCAGACCGAAATAATAATTCATCACCAATAGCTCTATTGAAAACATGATAGAGACTATCCTTTTC
>JABXIP010000146.1 GCA_013373005.1 Cytophagia bacterium
AATTCTAGACCAATTGCTTTTAGGTTTCCTTTGGCTGAAGAACTGCATGAATTTCTCTTCATCAATGGGTCTTCTTGTACTGTCAATCCAGCCAAAACAAAGTGCCTCGTCAACCGCATTGCTCCATGATAGGTTGAATTTGCTTGAATTGGTCTTATAAAGGATTAACCATAGGGATTGCTGTTCTTGATGATTCTGCTCCAACCAATCTCTCCATTCTTGCTGATTAGACGGACAATACGATTCAATTTCTTCTGCGCTCATATATGGGGACTATTGTTCAGTGAATATAGAAGAGGCTAGTGACAACCCTATGTCAGTGGGTGGTTGTGATTTTTAAAGATATCTCAATTCTCCCCTTGAAGGGGAGATATAGAGGGGTAGAGGGAGTAATATTAATGCCCTCGTTACAAAAGAGGAGTAGGGAGTCGGCTTATTGCTTCTTACCCTTCAATAGGGCATAAATAGCCATAGCGTGACCGTGGCCTAATTCAAACTCTTGCTTGAGCCAGTCAGTAATTTGAGTGGCTTTTATATCGCTCTTGATCTTACTGTTTTCGGTAAACCCTTTGCTCTCGGCTAGTTCCTTAAAGTCAGAAGGCGACTTTCCTGTTTTAGCCTGAATATTGTCCAAATATGCTTGAAATGACATTGTAGTTCTGTTTATGTTGTCCTTTAGTGTGTGTTTATCTTTTAAAAATCAAGGCCTGACTTGGAGTCAGACCTTGATTAGTATTTCCGTCAACTCCAAGGTCAGACGGTGAGGAACTTCTTAATTCCCTTTAATCTCAATATTTACCTTTCCACCAAGCTCTTCGTTGACCGTAATGGTTTCTGAATTAAGAACCTGATCAAGTTTATCCAGGTGTACTTTCAATTCAGCTGAAAGCTCATCGAATACCACATAGGCGGCATCTGTGGGTCTGGCCTGACCACTTTCCACACTTCGTCTTAAAGAAGCCAGTCTGTTGTTCAGCTTAATAGGGAAGTTCAATGGATCTTGCCCACTTTGGTTTTTCACCTGATAAAGGTCTTCCTCAATTTCAGTGAGTTGAGACATGATATCAGCCAAATTAGCTTTCAGACCTTCATTGCCAGAGTTTTCATAGCGCTTAGCTTGCTCCCGGATTTTTCTAATAAGGATAACCGCCTCGTTGGCTGCACTCGTCTTATCTCTAATTTTCATGGCCAAATCGAATTGTTGCTGAATATCTTCCGCAGTAACATCTTCCAAGTTAGGGTCCATTTCTAGAGTAAAGTCTGTTGTTTGAACTACACCATCGGTGGTCATTCTCACCTTGTAATCACCAAGAGGAGCCATAGGACCGTTTTGTGGTCTTCCACTCCAGATGATCATGCCTTCAAATACAGTAGCTCCCGGATAACGCATATTCCAGGTAAAGGAATTGATTCCTTTGTCGATACCGGGATTTCTTCCTCTTAATCCTTTTTTACCAGTATAAGAATCAATCAGGTTGCCATCAGCATCCAGAATTTCAATCATCACGCTATCAGCGGCTTTAGGTAGATAGTATTGAATATTAGCATTGTACACCCCACGAATCGGGTTAGCAGGTTTGAAGAGGGTTACTTTGTTATTTGCTTTGATATCCATAGCAGCTCGAAGAGGGCGGATATCATCCAAAATCCAAAATCCACGACCGTGAGTACCCAATACTACATCATCATTTTTCAAAACAAGGTCTCTCACTGGTGTGTCTGGCAAATTCAACTGCAAAGATTGCCAATTGGCTCCATCGTTAAAGGAGATGTATACTCCGTGTTCAGTAGCCAGATAGAGTAATCCGGGCTTTTCTAAATCCTCTCTAATGGCTCTTGCGAAGTGACCATCGGCAATACCATTGATAATTTTAGTCCAGGTTTTACCATAGTCAGATGTTTTGAAAACATAAGGTTGTCTATCATCTACCTGATAGCGATTGGCTGCCAGATACAGAGTACCAGGGTTGTGTAATGATTCATCTATAATGCTGATTCTTGAGAACTTAGGAAGATCAGGAGGCGTGATATCTGTCCACTTTTTGCCTCCATTTCGAGTAATATGTACTTTACCATCATCGGAGCCAGCCCAGATGGTATTAACATCGTGATTAGAAGGTGCTAACGCGAACACGGTAGCATAAATCTCCGGCCCATTCATGTCATTAGTAATGATTCCACCGGTTTCACCTAAAGTTTCAGGGTCAGCATAGGTTAAATCCGGGCTAATTTTCTCCCAGGTTTGTCCATCATTCGTTGTTTTCCAAACGTGCTGAGAAGTGGTATACATGATATTCGGGTCGACTGGAGAGAACATGATAGGGAAGGTCCACTGCCATCTTTCAGGAAGGGCACTTGCGGGTTCACCAGAGAAGAATCTTGGGTATACCTGAATATCTCTATACTGACCTGTTCTTCGGTTGTATCGGGTAAGCAAAGCGCCTTGGCTACCAGCATAAAATACATCAGGGTCAGTTGGGCTTTGACTAATCCAGCCGCTTTCTCCACCACCCACTGAGTACTGATAACCATGGCCCGGACCACCACCGAGCATATGACGCCAGCCGTCACTCGGCATTGCAATGGTGCTGTTATCTTGCTGAGCACCAGCTACATGGTATGGTACATCGCTAGTAGTCATTACATGGTAAAGCTGAGTAGTTGTATAATCTTGCTCAGTCCAGCTTTGGCCTCCATTGATGCTCACAGTTCCGCCACCATCGTTAGAACTTATCATGCGATTCGGGTCATTTGGGTCGATCCATAAATCGTGGTTATCACTGTGTGGAGGACGAATCTGTATGTCGAAAGTCTTACCCCCATCAGTCGATTTGTAGAAGCCTACATTGAGACAGTAAACGGTTTCTCTGTCCTGTGGATCTGCATAAATTCTTGAGTAGTAGAAAGCTCTTTGGCGAAGTTTTCGCTCATCGTTCACTCTTTCCCAGGTCCAGCCACCATCGTCTGAACGGAAAACACCACCCTCATTGGCTTCAACAATGGCCCAAAGACGATTAGAATCTACAGGAGAGACGGTAATTCCGATTTTACCCAGCGGACCTTCCGGCATTCCCGGGTTTTTGCTGAGCTCAATCCAGGTGTCACCACCATCAAGCGATTTGAAAAGTTTACAATCAGGGCCACCGCCCCACATTTTCCATGCTTTTCTATAAACCTGCCATGTAGAAGCGTATAATACCTCAGGATTATTTCTATCGATAATCAGGTCGGCTGCTCCAGCCTTATCGCTCACATATAATACCTTTTCCCAAGTGTTTCCACCATCTTTTGAGCGGAATACACCTCTCTCTTCATTTTCACCATATACGTGGCCGAGCGCAGCTACATAGACAATATTGGGATTGGTAGGATGAACCCGGATTCTAGAAATGGCTTGAGTTTCCTTCAGGCCCAGGTGTCTCCACGTTTTACCACCATCTGTCGTTTTATAAACACCGTCTCCTTGAGTGATGCTACCTCTTAGCTGAGTTTCACCACCACCAATGTATACAATATCAGGGTTGGTTTCGGCAACGGCTACCGCACCAATACTGGAAGAGGTAATTTGGCCATCCGTTACAGGAAACCACTCGTTTCCTCCATCAACGGTTTTCCAAAGTCCACCACCAGTGGCGCCAAAATAATACTCATTAGGTCTTCCGGGACTACCGGAGCTACCCAGTGAGCGACCACCTCTTTCTGGTCCAATATTGCGCCATTCATAGCTTTTAAAGTAGGTTGGATCTATTGGTTGCTGCGACTTTTGTTGAGCCTGTATGGTTGAGAAACCAAATAATAGAGGCAGAACAAGCAATGCTAAAACCAATTTAGAACGATGATTTTTCATATTGTTTTAGATCTAAGGTTGAAGTGGAAATTAAGAAATCTAGGGCATTAAGATCTGAAAATGTTGTCAGCGGTATGAAGTTGTGAAGGGAAGTGGTCTTCTTTGATTTCGCTTCTACGAAGCTTGGCTTTCCAGTAAAATAGAGCTGCTATGTCATTAAACCACAATGTGGTGGAAATAAAAAGTCCTCGTTACAAACGAGGACTAGTTTAATATATGCGATTTGAATATCTAAAATCTATTGTCTGCCATCTAACATCTGATATCTAATTACCCGGATACCAGTTCTTTAACCTCACTTCAATATTCGGATTCTCTTCATTCACGAGGTCTTTAAAACCGTCAACATCAGATAGACCACCTGTTCCTCTGTAATGATAAGGATAGACTATGATCGGTTTGAATTCCAAAACAGCGCTTGCCGCCTGGTTAATGTCCATAGTATACGGCAGGTTCATGCATACGAAGGCAACGTCTATATTGTTAAGAGATCTCATTTCAGGAATGTCCGCAGTATCTCCCGAGAAATAAAGTCGTTTTCCACCCATAGTTATGACATATCCATTTCCACGTCCTTTAGTATGCATAGCTTTTTCACTTTCAGGTAGGTTATACATTGGAATAGCAGCTATGTTGAACCCGGCTGCTCTCATGTCACTGCCATTGCTTAAAACTTTGGCTTTAGCGGCCAGTTCATCAGGTAATTGATCTTTCACGGCTTGAGGAACCACTAATTGTGCTTTGGAAGTATTAATGGCCTCCAATGTGCTCGGGTTCATATGGTCACCATGTATGTCGGTAATGAGGATATAGGTTGGAGCTTCAATCCCTTTGTAAAGATCTCCACCACCATAAGGATCCACGTAAATGACCTGATCTTCCCACTTCAGTACTACTGAACCATGGGTTATGGGCTGAATGGTAATGTCTCCTTGGTAGGTTGAAATTTTATCTGGAGAGTCTATGCTTTGAGCACAGAGACTCAGGGAGAATACTAGTGCGGCTAGGGTTAATAGTTTTTTCATGTTTGCAGTTTTGCTATCTCAACGATTAAGTAGGGGGCAATGTTTATCCGTAAATATCATTGATTACTCCGGCCAAACGAATTCCTGCCTGAAGTACTCTAAGTTTTATAATGTCGAAGTATTTGTAACCATATTCATAGCTAATTCTTCCATCTTCTGGCACGTCATAGACTTCATCGCGGTAAGACATTGACTCATAAGCCCAATCTCTAACAGAGGCAGACTGCCATTCCTGAACTTGGGCTTTAGTTGGATGGTTGATCCAGTGAGCAAATTCAGTAAAGCTCAATTGTTTACCATCAATAATACGGCTATCCCAAATGCTATGCAGGTTAGTGTTGCTACCGAAGTAATTCACTCTAACATCATTTCCTCCACGGTCTTTGCCATTGCCAACGTGTAGAGGCTGGTGAATATCACCAATCATGTGGACTAAGAATTTCAGTTTTGTAGCTTCATCTTCAGGTGAAAGTCCACCAGCTTTGAGTTCAGCAATGATTGTCTCAATGGCTTTGATTACATCGCCACCTTCTTGTTCAGGGGCTTCTTCATAAGTCATACCATCTGGAATGGTACAGTAGTGCCATGTTTCGGCATAATCATATGCATCGTCAGATCTTACTTCATCCATCCAGGTACTTACCTCTGCCAGATTTTCGGTGCCTAAAATACGTTCAACCTGTTTTCTGGCTTTTTTGGAAATGATTTCATCGGCAATGTGGCCAATGGTTCTATGACCGATTTGTCCCCAAAAGAAACTGTCGGACGACATGGAGACAGATATAGTAACAAGTAAGGAAAGGATTAGAAATTTTCTCATAATCTGAATTTTGCCTAAAGATAGCGATGTATTGATTTTGAATACACTGTTTATGATTTAGGATTTTCATTTAGTCCACGGTTTAAACCGTGGACTAAATGGGTCACAATGACTTGATGATAGTGGTTTTAACCACTTATATCTCCATTAGAGTCCCTCGCAGGAGACTCTGAGCATAAAGCGACTAAGGATGGCAGCCCTATCTCCATTTTGCAGATAGGGCTGCCATCCTTCTAACCGCTGAGCGTCTTACACAGAAACTTTTTTCTTCAGACTACCGCCTTCGAACTTTATTACTATTTTCATTGGTCTGAAACTCACTGATATGAAACTTAAATTTACTTTGCTGACCTTACTTCTAGTTGCTACTCTCCAAGTCCAGGCTCAGTATGGCGATGGCCGATATACCTTCGTTTTTCTAAATACTAATCCGGATAGGGCTGAATTGCCAAAGGAGCAGGTTGATAGCCTTCAGGCTGGCCATATGGCAAATATTAATCGACTGGTGAAGGAGCAAAAAATGATTGCTGCAGGACCCTTTTACACAGGGGGAGGGATCTTCCTTTTCGATACCAATAAGGCAGATACTGAGGCGGTTTTGAATTCTGATCCTGCTATTTCTGCGGGTAGGTTTAAGCTGGAAGTTTATCCTTTCGACCTGATGCAAGGAAAGCTGTGTACGCTTTGGCATATGGATGAGGTAGACGTGGAAATGACTACCTATTACTTCGTTCGTTTTGAACCGAATAAGGATGATGAAAACATTGATGCAGTGAAGACCAACCGTTTTACGGAGAATGTGTTGAAGGAACTTAAGCGAAAGTATAAAGACCAAGCTGAGTTGATTGGAGCGATTAATCTGAATACAAACGAAGGCCAGCTTATCATTTATAAATCAGACCAGGAGGGTGGGGTTGAAGACCTCTTCGCCAGCCATGAGCTGGTTAAGAAAGGCTTGATGACCTATTATCAGAGACAGATTTATTTTCCTAAAGGTGTTTTTTGCGAAAACTGAGATCTATTTAGTTGAGCTTTGACCGGTTATTGATGAATGCAATGATCTTTTCTCTATAAATGCTTGTGGAGGAATTAGAAAGATCACGCCATAATTCTGAATGCGACATACTTCTGGCATAAACTACCTCGAAATCCTCGTGTTTTATTTTCCTCACCTTGTTCTCAAACAGTTTGGTATAGTTGAACATGTTGTCATCGCTCATGAGTAACATAGGAGTAGACAGATTGTCCAGATAGGTCGTGGGAGAGGCTTTAATGAAATCTTCCTGAGTCTTGCCAAATACAGCTTTCACATGCAGATCACCCAATTCAGGATTGCCACTATTGGAAAGAGTAGCATAGTAGTCTGGAATATCATATGTGCCAGAAACGGGAATAACTCCCTTAAAAATATCAGCAGACAACCCTTTTGCCTCCAAATAGGATTGATCCATACAAATTAGTGCTGCCAGATGAGCACCAGAAGAATAACCTCCAATGAATAGCTTTTTCCGGCTATATCCATATTGAGCGGCCTTCTCATAAAGCCAATTGACAGCATCGGCTAAGTCGATGATGTGTTGAGGATGTTGAATGCCTGTATTCAATGCCGGATCCACCCACGTGGCTGGACTTAAGCGATGACCTATGGATGCAACGGCAATTCCTTCTTCAGCAAATTTTCTGGCGATTGCCATTTCCCTATTCCTATCTACATATGACCATGCACCACCACCAATCCAGATCAGAAGCGGATAGTCATTGCCCGTTTTAGGCAGAACGAGGTTGAGCATTCTCAGAGAGTCAATTTGATCTGCCTTTGCATCCATATAGCTCAGGTCTCTGTATTCAACCACATTTCCATTCTGAGCTAAGAGATTAACCCAAAGCATCAGGAAAAGGAAAGTGAAGAAAGTGGACTTGGCTATTCTTCTCATTCGGAATTAGGCTGATTCTCCTGTTGAATTCATTATTTCTGCTACCTTTTCCAGGTCTGAGTCTGCCACCTGTAACTCAACCTGAAAGGTAGCCATGTGTGACATGATCTGATTGGTAAACTGATTCTTTAGAAAACAGGTAATTCCTTCCGATTCCAACAATCCCTTGAGTGGGAGAAGGTCAACTTCGTTGTGCGAACTCTTTATTGTTACAAATTTCATTGTGGAATTTAGTCAATTACAACCACATTCTTGCCAATCACTTTTCTGTCCATCAAGCCCCGAATGGCTTGTGCGCCTTGCTCCAATGGATATTCTTTAAAGATATATTGCTTAATCTTTCCGTCCTTAATCCATTGAAGTATTTGCTCAAAGTTCTTCATACTCTCCTGAGGTTGTTTTTGAGCAAAAGCACCCCAAAAGACACCAACTATTGATGCTCCTTTGAGCAAGGGTAAATTCATAGGAATAGCGGAGGGTTTTCCAGCTGCAAAACCAACCACAAGATATCGACCACCCCAAGCTAGTGATCTCACAGCAGGTTCGGCATATTGATCTCCAACAGGGTCATAGATTACATCGAAGCCTTCTCCATTCGTCATGGTTTTGGCTGTCTCTTTAAGGTCTTGTTCTGAATAATTGATCACATCATCTGCTCCATTTTGCTTGCAAACTTCCAGCTTTTCATTAGAGCTGGTTGCGGCCACAACATATGCTCCAATTTGCTTGCCTATTTGTACAGCTGCCAGTCCAACTCCACCAGAAGCACCTAAAACAAGCATTTTTTCATCTTTTTGTAGGTTGGCTCTTTGTTTAAGGGCGAAGAGGGATGTGCCAAAATTGTACATCGTAGTAGCTGCGGTCACATAATCCATTCCTTCGGGAATAGGTAAGCACTTGTGTGGGTCTGCTGCTACAAATTCGGCAAAACCACCCCAGCCGGTAAGTGCAAAAACTCGATCACCCTTTTTGATGTGTTTTACATCTGCACCTACCTCGGTAGCTATGCCTGATACTTCACCACCGGGGGCAAAAGGAAGCTCAGGTTTGAACTGGTATTTGTCCTGAATAATGAGGTTGTCTGGGAAATTGACGCCACATGCTTTGACCTGAATAAGTACTTGGTTTGCCTTTATACCAGGCTTTTCAAGCTCACCCATTTTCAGGGTTTCGGGTAGACCAAATTGATGACAGATTAGGGCTTTCAATTCGTCTTGATTTTGTAGGTGACAATAATACTTTTAGTGAATTTCTGAGGAGGTATATTGTAGTTGCCAAACGATCTGCTTTGACTTCCGTATCCAGTAACAACCACTTCGTTTAGTGCATAAAGTTGATTGCTAAATGGTTCAAGCTGGTTGCCATAATCCACTCTTGATATTCCTTCAATTTGAATATTTCCGGCTTGCGCAATGACATTCGATTTTTGCTCGGCATCCTTGAAGGCAAGATTGAGAAGCATTTGTTCTAAGCTGTCATTTTGTTTTTTACTTAGTTCAGCCTGATTTGTAATCTCTATTGGCAAGTCTAAATCAGAGATAGCATTCAGAATTGAAAGTATGGTTTCAGATTTGGAGCTCGACTTGAAACTCAGCTGTTGGTTTGCAATGTATTGTGTTTCAATGTTTTGATTATATCTACCATCCATAATGTCTACATTAAAAGACTCGGTCATTATACTGTCCGGGTTAATGCCAATAGAAGTTAATGTCTTTGTGATTTGAGCTACCACCTGATTCAGATCATCGAGCGATTTCTTTTGAGCTTCTGAGTTGATCGATACCTGAAGGGTGTACTTCATAACTTCAGGAATAATTTCAACCTCGCCTTTACCTTCAATTTTCAATATGTTTTCTTCTTGGCTATGAAGGAATTGGCTAGAGCCAAAAATTACAATAATTAGAAAGATCCATTTTTTCATGTGTCTAAAGTTTAGGGTTTTTCAATTTATAAAGCATTAATAAGATTCCAACCTTTTAAGACTAGATGCAGTCTAGGTAAGAAATGCATAAAATGAAGAAGCTATTTTTTATACTATCGATTATCTCAGTTACTGTCATCAGCTCTTGCGATGATAATTCATTTGACGGTTGTGTTCAGGTGAAAATGATTAATCAACTCTGTGGAACTGCTATTTATCAAGTAGTTGGTGGAGATGTGCCGGATGGTGTTGCCAATTCCTGGACTGATAATAATGGTGTTACTTATGAAAATGTGTTCACCACTACCATAAGTCCATGCGATGTAAGACCTGAAAATGGAGATATTTTCTATGTGAAAATTGTTGAAGAGCAGCAGCCTTCTAACTGTGCACAATGTCTGGCACTGCTGGCAGATGCACCTGAGCAACGTTTATTCACAGTGATTTCAGATGACTGTAATGTGGATAGCAGCGATTTATAGAAGCTAAATTTTCTTAATAATAGGGTTGAAAGCCTTCGAAGCTACGATGACCTCATCGCCAATTCGAAGGCTTTTTTGTTCCGAATCGCTTATGACTACTTTGATCAACTGATTGCCTACTAACACCGAGGCAATGGAGAGCAATTCCTCTTCCTTGATCTCAACAATGGTTCCGGTAAACTGGAACTTGCCACTCAGGCTTTTATTGCCGAATATCTCGCTTGGATTTCCGTCTTTCGTAATCTTTCCCTCTTCAATCTCGATGACTCTATCAGCCAGTCTAATAGCCTCAGATGGATCATGTGTAACCATAATGGTAGTGAGCTCAAATTTCTCATGAACCATTTTTAGGTACTCTTGAAGCCGAAGTCTCATTGATCTGTCAAGAGCGGAGAGCGGTTCGTCAAGAAGCAGAAGCTTGGGTTTTTGAACTAAGGTTCTTGCCAGAGCGACTCGCTGCTGCTGTCCACCGGAAAGCTGAAGAGGCTTTTGGTCCTTTAATCCCTTAATTTCCATAATCTCCAGTAGTTCATCGACTTTGGCAGAAGATTGTTCTTTTTTCAGAGCGTACTTTAGATTACCCTCAACGGTCATATTTGGGAAGAGAGAATACTGCTGAAAGACCAGTCCACAGTCTCTTTGCTGAGGTTTAGTGTTTGTTTTTAAATTGAACCAAGCTTGCCCATTGCACTTAATTTCTCCAGAATCAGGGTTCATCAAACCCGCAATCATTCGTAGGAGTGAAGTCTTTCCGGCACCAGACTGACCTGATATCACCAGAAATTCCCCAGCATGACACTGAAAGTCTAAGTCAAGTTCCAGCTTACCGTGAGCTGCATTCAATTGCTTACTGACTCTTACTTCAAGCATGATTTCCTGTTAAGCTGATTTTCTTGTTCAAACTATAGACCGTTACCAGAATGCCGAAAGTGAGAAGAAGTAATATAAGTGCGTATTGATGTGCCGCTGCATAGTTTAAGGACTCAACCTCATCGTAAATTGCAATGGAAGCCACCTTGGTGACGCCAGGAATATTGCCACCAATCATTAATACTACGCCAAATTCACCCATGGTGTGCGCAAAAGAAAGCACCAAGGCTGTAAGAATTGAAGGCTTGATATTAGGCATTAGCACCTTTAGCAGGGTAGTAAATCTAGACTTACCTAGAACATATGAGGATTCCTTCATGTTTGACGAAAGTCCACTGAGGCCAGCTTGGATAGGCTGTACCATAAAGGGCAGACTATAAATCATTGAGGCCAGGACAAGTCCGGGAAATGAGAAGATCAGTTGTATGGCGACCGTATTCTGAAGCCAATTACCAATGGCATTGTTTGGGCTGAAGGCCAC
>JABXIP010000161.1 GCA_013373005.1 Cytophagia bacterium
AACCTTGGTGGAGGCGGTTCATAACAATGACCTGGTTTTCGCTATTGGTCCTGCGGGCTCAGGAAAAACTTTTATCTCTGTGGCTATGGCTGTTCGAGCCTTGAAAAACAAAGAGGTTCAAAAAATCATTATCACTAGACCGGCAGTAGAAGCGGGGGAGAACCTTGGCTTTTTACCGGGAGACCTGAAAGAAAAAATCGATCCCTACCTAAGGCCAATCTATGATGCCTTGGGTGAAATGATTCCTTCAGAGAAATTGAAGTTCTATCAGGAAAATAATATTATTGAAATAGCTCCTTTGGCCTATATGAGGGGTAGGACTTTGAATAACGCTTTTGTACTTTTAGATGAGGCACAGAACACTACCTCTATGCAGATGAAAATGTTTCTGACGCGTATGGGGCCAAATTCAAAGGTGATTGTAACGGGTGATAAGTCTCAGGTAGACTTGCCTAGACATCAACACTCGGGTTTGGCTGAGGCAGTGAGGTTGTTGAGAAAAGTGAAGGGTATTGCTACAGTGGAGTTGGATACAAAAGATGTGGTTCGCCATAAACTGGTTAAAGAGATAATAAACGCATACGACAAACCAACTAAAGAAAGTGATCAGAGTAAAGAAAATAGAGGCTCAAGCGGAGCTTGATGCAGCCTTAGAGATTAGAACCGAGGTTTTCATTATTGGACAAGACTGTCCTGAAGAGGAAGAGTTTGATGGTCTGGATGAAGAGTCCACCCATTTTATTGCCTATGTGAAAGGAGAACCGGCAGGAACATGTCGTTTCAGGACTACCTCGAAAGGCATTAAGCTGGAGCGCTTTGCCGTTCTCCAGAAGTTCCGCGGATTGGGTGTTGGCAAGAGACTCGTTCAAACGGTTCTTGGCTATTTAGATAAAGAACAGCTGCCTGCAGGTACACTTATTTACCTTCACTCTCAGGTTGAAGCTATGGGACTCTATGCTCGATATGGTTTTGAAAAAGTAGGAGAGATGTTCGATGAAGTGGGCATTGATCACTTTGAGATGCAGAAGAAAGTCTAGCAGCCTAAGCTCCAAATCTCAAAAATCAAATTCCAATTTACGGTTATCGTCATTGCGAGGCGAAAAATGAACACCGTGAATTTTGCAACGAAGCAATCTGTCTGCAAAAGATGCACTTATAAATAAAGCGGAGATTGTTTGTCATAAAAGCTCGTTGACGCGGATTTTACTTCTCGCAATGGTAGCAGACTTTAGGTTTTCACAGAATTTCCCTAAATTCTCAAACTAACACACACGGTTTGAGCACATTTCAAAGATTTCCGTTCGTTCGTTTTGCGTTCTTTTTTGCCATTGGTATTGTCTGTAGGCATTATCTGGGAGAAGTCGTGCTATTGCCGATTTATTTGCTTCTCGGATTATTGTTGGCCTACCTTTTTCTGCTCTTCAGAAATTCACTTAAGTATCAGAAATTTCTGGCGTTGCTCAGTTTTCTGCTGCTATTCAGTTTAGGAGCTTACCGGTTGGAAGTTTTTCTGATTCAAGATGATAAACTTCCCAATGAAGCGCTTGCCTATAAAGCCCGACTGATTAGCGAACCAGAAGGAAAGAAGAATTCAACTAGAGCTGTATTGCAGACCTATGAGATGCTAACCGATTCTGGTTGGGTGGAGCAGGAAAGTAGAGTGAATGCCTACTTCTCTAAAGAGCTAAGAAGTAACCTTTCTTATGGAGACTTGGTAATAGTTGAAGGCTTTCCTGACCGAACCACTCCACCAGCTAATCCGGGAGAGTTTGATTATCGAAACTACTTGGCTTATCAGAATATTCATTTTCAGCAGTTTATTGGAGATCGTTTTACTGTAATTGGCCATGATGTACCGAATTGGTTTGTAGCCCGAGCCATCACTATTCGAAACTATTGTGTTGTCCAACTCAGTCAATATATCGGTAATGATCAGTCGAGAGCGGTGGTGCTGGCCTTGGTACTTGGTGTAAAAGATGAACTTGATAATGAGCTGATTCAGTCATTTTCAGCAACAGGTGCAATGCATGTGTTGGCGGTTTCCGGCTTGCACGTAGGTATCATTTACGGCATTCTCTTTTGGCTGCTGAAAGCTTTACGACTTCACCGAAGGAAATATAGATGGTGGGTGGCAACCATTAGCATTTTGGTGTTGTGGGTGTATGCTCTGCTTACGGGTTTGTCGCCTTCTGTGCTCAGAGCGGTTACCATGTTTTCTTTTGTGGCTATTGGTAGAGCCCTGTTCCGAAATGGGAATATCTATAATACATTGTCGCTTTCTGCTTTGGCTTTACTGATATACAATCCTTACCTCATTATGAGTGTGGGTTTTCAGCTGTCCTTCCTGGCTGTTTTTGGTATTGTGTATTTACATCCTAAAATCTATGGTCTCTGGCAGGTAGACAATTGGTTTTTAGATAAGGTCTGGTCAATTACCTGCGTTTCCATTGCTGCACAATTGGCAACCGGACCATTGAGTATGCTCTATTTTCATCAGTTCCCGACTTACTTCTTGGTTTCTAACCTCTTTATTATTCCAGCGGCCTTCGCCATTTTGATCGGGGGATTGATCTTACTGGTCACCTCTTTTTTCCCGGCTATTGCCGGATTCATAGGCATGATCTTAGGCGGTTTTGTAAGCGGAGTGAACTGGCTTGTGGCCTTAGTTAGCCAGTTTCCGAATAGCACGATTGATGGTGTCTATTTTTCAATACTAGATACGTGGCTGCTCTATGCTGTATTGATGGGCCTGATACTCTTCTTTGTTTCAAGAAGGAAGACCTACTTGCAATTAGGATTTGTATGTGCCTTAGTTTTTTGCGCTTCTCAAATTCTTCATTTTGAAGATTACTCAGACAGTTACGAAATCTCTGTGCTCAATGCTTCAAATCATTCAGTAATAGATATTCGAGCAGGATTTCAGGGGAAAGTGTTGGCGAATCAGGAGTTCTTGAATGATCCGGAAAGTCAGCAGTTCAGCTTGTCAGGAAAGCGATTATTGTCTGGGGTAAATCAGAAGATTGAAGAAGATCAACTGATAATTCCGAATGTCAGCTTACCCATTGGGGAGTTAGTGGTCTTTGAGGGGAAATCCATTCTTTGGGTGAATAAAGAGTTGAACCGCTTTGAAGTGGAGAAAATTGCACCTGACTTTCTGATCCTCTCAAATAATGCTGTTGATGACTTAGAGCAGCTTCGGAGAGCGAATCATATCATTCTGGATAAATCGAATTCATTTTATAGTCAGAGACGATTAATGGAGCAGGCAAAGGAAAATGAGCTGAATATCCATCAAGTCAGTACCAATGGCTATTTTAGCAGTCTATGGAGAAAATGACTTTTGTTGAATATTCCGTTAAAGACAGAATTTGTACCATTACGCTGAACAGGCCCGATAAACGCAATGCCCTGAATGAGC
>JABXIP010000007.1 GCA_013373005.1 Cytophagia bacterium
AACTCCGACCATTGCTGATCGGAGTCTGTATTATCTAATGGTCCAACTTCCCTCAATCCAAATTCTCACACCATTAAAAACTCTGTAGTGTCCTGGAATCCATCTATGACTTGACATTCTTAGAGACCAATGTCCGTCAATCCAAACTTCACGTCTCAATCTTCTGTCGTAAGTCCAGTAACCTGAAATCCAGATGTGTCTGGTACTTGGTCTATAACCACGGTTTACCTGCACCCTACGGCCTCTTTTAAAGTCGTAGTCATAATAGACTCTGGTATTTCTAACTACAACCGGTCTTCGGTCATACCTTCTGCCATTGTCTCTATATACCTTGCGGTCTACTACTCTGACTGTTCTACCGTATTTGTCTCTGCGGCCATCACGATCGTTCCCTCTATAGTTTCGATCATCTCTTTTATGATCATTACCTCTTCGATCATCCCTGCGGACATCTTCCCTTCTATCTCTATCGTTTCTACCGCGATTATCCTGTCTCCCTCTCTGCGCCATAATATCTGAGGCTGAAAGAAACATGATCAATATTCCTGATAATAGTATTACTCTTTTCATAACCTTGACATTTTAGTTTCTCACTTATTTCAAGGTCCGGACCAATTATTTCAAATGCATTGCACTCAGGTATTCCATTACCGTGCCAAAAAATTACATCAGGTCCGAAAAGCAGTTGTTATTGTCTCGTCCAGATCTCCTTAATTGGGTCACCAGAAGAACTTAAGCCACTGTGCTCCCACTTGTTACCATTCACCTTATAGTCAAAGGTCAGGTCAGCACCTACTCGATCTGGGTTTCGAGAGAAAAATTCAATATGCTCAGAGTATTTTCCGTTCTCAAGCCTAACTGTACCTCCACCAGTGCCAGAGAATTGCTTTGTTTCCGGATTGAAGGCCGCCCATTGAAAACGGCTTCCGGTTATCATCTTAATTGTTTTTCGAGCACCCAATTGCATAGCACGCATTTCTCCACCCTGCATGCGATCTGTAATTCTCCAGGCACCCGCCAAATCACTTGTGCTATCATCAATTCTACTAAACACCATTGTGTTTTTTGTTTCTCCGGCAGTGTAACTAAAAGTGACTTTATTGGCGCTTAAGTCTGCCGTCATCTGAATTTGCTTACCTATCTGATCATCGGCCCAGGTATTGAACTCAGTAGTGTAGAAAACCTTATTAGCAACAATTTCAATTGATCCACCTTGTGAGCCCACAAAGTTCTTTCCTTCAACATCAAATTCTGTATAAAAAGCATAAGGTTCCTCCATCAGTAAAACCCCTCTATGATCAAGTTCTTGACCATTTAGAGATACCAGCTCCCAAGCACCCTCAAGAGCATTGGCCAAAACTTCAGTCGATCCTGTGTCTTTCATTGGTACTATCAATGAAAAAACAACCATACACATTGAAAATAAATACTTCATAGCGAGTTGAATATTGATAAAAGGTAAGCAATTTTGCCGTGAACTTGCTTTTTAAAGCATACAATCTGCTGTTTAAAGAGGGGGCTTCCGGTAGGCAGCGAAAAGAAATCTTAGGTGATAAATGAAATTTATTTGCTATGCTTTGCAAATAATTGAATTAGACCTATCTTTGCATCCCAATTCAGAAAGCAGAAATATAAATGGCAAATCATAAGTCAGCACTTAAGAGAATCAGATCAAACGAAGCTAAGCGTTTGAGAAACAGATATCAGCACAAAACGACTCGTACGTTTGTGAAGAGGTTGAGACACACAACTGATAAGGCTGAAGCACAAGAGCTTTTGAAGAAAGTGATCGGCATGTTGGATAAACTTGCTAAGAAAAACAT
Organism: Cytophagia bacterium; assembly: GCA_013373005.1. GTDB lineage: Bacteria > Bacteroidota > Bacteroidia > Cytophagales > Cyclobacteriaceae > Roseivirga. Next base: position 1,824 of record JABXIP010000007.1, read on the forward strand.
CATTCACAAAAACAAGGCATCCAACCAAAAGTCTAAATTGACTAAAATGGTGAATGCTCTTTAATTGAAAAGAACTTTGAAAAAAGCCGAGCCCAAAAGGTTCGGTTTTTTTATGCCCTAAAAATCATATTCATAACTGAATATTTAAACTTTTTCTTTATTATTAAATAATGGAAAAAGGATTGGGCATTTTAAGCTGGGCTGAAGAAGACAGGCCCAGAGAGAAGCTTCTGCTAAAGGGCAGGGCCGCTCTCTCCGATGCCGAGCTTATTGCCATTCTCATTGGATCAGGCTCTTCTGAGCTAAGCGCTGTAGATCTGTCCAAAAAAATTCTGCTCTATGTTAATCACGATTTGCATGCTTTGGCCAAGCTTTCAGTAAACGACTTAACCCAATTCAAAGGCATTGGGGAGGCTAAGGCCATCAGCATTGTAAGTGCATTAGAATTAGGCCGAAGAAGAAAAACTACTGAAGCCACCAAGCGAAAGAAAATACAGAGTTCAAAAGATGCTTATGAGGTAATCAGCACAGAACTCCTTGATCTACCCACAGAACAATTCTGGATAATCTTGCTTAATCGCAGCAATCATGTGATCAAGAAAAGACCCATCAGTCAGGGAGGCGTAAGTGGCACCGTTGCCGACCCGAAAGTGATCTTCAAACATGCAGTGGACGATTTGGCCAGCGGCATCATTCTAGTACATAACCATCCTAGCGGAAACCTCAAACCAAGTCATGCCGACCGCCAGCTGACCAAAAAAATGGTTGAGGCAGGAAAACTACTGGAAATCCCCATTTTAGATCATATCATCTTTACAGACAATGGCTATTTCAGCTTTGCAGATGAAGGAGAACTCTAATCCTCAATCATACTCCTTCTAAAACTCGCTTTTTATCCTCTTCAAGTTTAATTTCGCCTTATGAAAAGGAGTAATCTCTTCATCTTACTTATAGTAGCCATTGTAGCGGTTACGATTTTCAACTTTCTAACCATGGGCGAGAGCTCTGAAGACTATGTTGAAAGAATTGAACAGGAAAGAAAAGACAAGAACGGCTTTATGCTTTCCTCTACTTCCCCTCTTTTGGACGAAGACAAGCAAGGCTTTAATGGATTAAACTACTTCCCGATAGATGAAAACTATAAGGTGACTGCGAGAATTGAGAAGACCAGCAACAAGCAGCCTATTTTCATAGAATCTACAACCGGTGAGCAACTAAAATATATTCCTTTTGCCCTTGCCAAATTTGAATTGGGAGGAAAAGAGCAGTCTCTGATGCTCTATCAAGACTGGGAAGAGAAAGATCCTAACAGACTCTCGCTAATGTTTGCCGATGAAACCAGTGCTGATGAAACTTATGGTGGAGGGCGCTATCTGGACGTGATGTATAGAAACACCAATTCGGTGGTGATAGACTTTAATAATGCTTACAATCCTTATTGCCACTTCAACCCGGAGTATAGTTGTCCTATTCCTCCAAGGCAAAACATAATGGACATTCCTATAAGAGCAGGAGAAAAAATCTACAAAAACTATTAATACTCTCGTTAGCAGCAATTAATCACTAATTTTGCCCATTCTTTTACAACGGTTCATCAGTTAATATGAAAATATCTCTCAACTGGCTTAAGCAATACATAGACATTTCAGAAACACCTGAAGAAATTTCAAAAATACTTACCGATACCGGACTTGAAGTTGAAGGACTAGAGGAAATTGAAAGTGTAAAAGGTGGCCTCAAAGGCTTGGTTATTGGAGAAGTATTAACCTGCACTCAACATCCGAATGCTGATAAGCTGAACTTAACTACAGTAGACATTGGAGGAGATGAGCCTTCTCCGATTGTTTGTGGGGCGCCTAATGTAGCAGCCGGACAAAAGGTTGTTGTCGCTACTGTTGGTGCCACTCTTTACCCAAGTGGAGGAGAGTCTTTCACCATTAAAAAAGCGAAAATCAGAGGTGAGGTTTCAGAGGGAATGATCTGTGCCGAAGACGAAATTGGTCTTGGGGCTTCCCATGCTGGTATTATGGTACTCGATACCGATTTGCCTAATGGAACTCCGGCTGCTCAATATTTCAAGCTTGAGTCTGATTATGTTATTGAAATTGGACTTACACCAAATCGTGCCGATGCTGCCTCTCACCTAGGCGTTGCCAGAGATTTGAAAGCGGCTCTTGGAAGAGATATTAAATTACCCACTACAAAAGAGATAAAACCTTCATCTAAAGATGGAGGCATGAAGCTTACCATTGAAAATACAGAGGCTTGCCCTCGTTATGCCGGACTGACCATCAGCGGAGTGAAAGTTGAGCCTTCTCCTGAGTGGCTGCAAACTAAGCTCAAAGCTATCGGCATTAACCCAACCAATAATGTGGTTGATGTGACTAACTACGTGCTCCATAGTTTAGGCCAACCTATGCACGCATTCGATGCAGCAGCTATTACAGGTAATGAAGTAGTTGTGAAGACCCTGCCTGCTGGAACCAAGTTTGTTACCCTGGACGAAAAGGAAAGAAAACTTTTTGCCGAAGACTTGATGATCTGTAATCAAAACGAAGGCATGTGCATAGCCGGAGTATTTGGAGGGATGAAGTCTGGTGTAACAGCAAAAACCACCACCCTATTTCTGGAAAGCGCCTATTTCTCTCCAGATAGTATTAGAAAAACAGCTCAGAACCATCAGTTAAAGACCGATGCTTCCTTCAGATATGAGAGAGGCACCGATCCGAATATGCCATTCTTTGCTTTGCAATATGCAACTCAACTTATTCAGGAGATTGCAGG
>JABXIP010000470.1 GCA_013373005.1 Cytophagia bacterium
AGCTAAGGTTGGTCCAGTCCGGATCGGTATGATGATCTTGCATAGGAAGGAGCAGTGCGAGGTAAATGATATTGGATAGAATGAAACCAAAGCCACTCCAGATAAAGATTTTAAAGAGGAATCTCAGTAAGTCTTTAATGCTCAATTCAAATGAAGATGATTCTTGAGTTTTCTTCTTTGCTAGGTAGTTTACAATGGAGAAACCCAAATAGAGAATCAAGAGTGTGATGATCAGTTGAATGAAAAGCTTGGGGTAACTACTGGTTGATACCGGGATTAATTCGCTTAATGGTTCATACTTGTGTTTATTGATTTTTCCGAAAAAAATGAAAATGAGTTTTTATTAAAAAATAAGAATAAAAAGGCTGCTGGTTCTTAAAGAGCCAGCAGCCTTTTGAGATAATGTCTAGCCGTAGAAAGCTACTTATTTGGTTGGGGAGTAGTTCTCAAATAAGGCTTAATTACCTTATTTCCTTTTGGGAAACGACCAGGGATATCTTCTGTTTTAATGGCCGGTGAAACCACCACATCATCACCTTCTTTCCAGTCGGCAGGAGTGGCCACACTGTAGTTGGCTGTCAATTGCAGTGAATCAATTACTCTTAAAATCTCAAGGAAATTTCTACCTGTACTAGCAGGGTAGGTGAGTGTCAATTTTACTTTCTTATCCGGTCCGATTACAAATACAGAGCGTACTGTAAGCGTGTCATTTGCGTTCGGGTGAATCATATCGTAAAGCGTTGCCACGTTTCTGTCCTCATCGGCTATAATTGGAAAGTTCACAGTGGTGTTTTGTGTTTCGTTGATGTCTCCAATCCAGCCCTTGTGAGATTCCAGTCCGTCTACTGAAACGGCTATGGCCTTTACATTTCTTTTTTCGAATTCACTCTTAAGCTGTGCTGTTCTTCCGAGCTCGGTAGTACAAACTGGTGTATAGTCTGCCGGGTGAGAGAAAAGTAGTCCCCAGCTATCGGCAAGCCATTCGTGAAAATTAATAGTGCCCTCTGTGGTTTCTGCTGTAAAGTCAGGGGCGATGTCTCCTAATCTAATTGCCATGATTGTGTTTTTTAAGTTCTAATTCTGTTCCTAAAACGTGTCAGGTTATTCAAAGTTCAAAAAGTCTATAGAAATAATAGGGTATATTGTAAAATAATTTACTGCAGGAATGTGAAGTTATAATTGGCGGTGAAGTTCCAGACAATGGCCACCGCTATGGCAATGAGTTTGGCCAGGTAAAAGTTCATGTCTTTCTTATTCACCAATAGGTAAATAACCAGTGTGTTAATGCCCAAACCTACAAGGGCAATACTCAGGTACTTAGAATATTGAATGAGCTGGTCTGGGTTGCTGTCTTCAAATGTCCAGAATTTGTTGAAGAAAAAATTGGTGGTGGCAGCACAAATGAATCCGAAACCATTGGCAACGTATTTATTGATTTTGAGCTTTTCCTTCCCCAGAATGGTTAGGGAGTAGTCGATTAACATGCCTGAAAAACCAACTACACAGAAGCGTATAAACTTGAAAATTAATTCACTCATTAAAGTAGGTACACTCAGCTGAGTCACAAATATGCAGAACATTTGATATTCTTGAAAAACCTTAGCTTTGTGCTCCTTAATTTTACTGCATGACTACTCAACTGAAAGCAGACCCAAACGGATCTGATAATAAGCTTTTCGGTATTTTTTTAATCATCTGGTTCCTTTTTGGGCTTATTCAAAACTATTTCACTGAGGTGAGTGGAGAAGAGGCTTACTACTGGTTGTTTTCTCAGTTTTTAGACTGGGGATATCTTGATCACCCTCCAATGGTTGGTGCAGTATCGGCTCCAGGTTACTGGTTAATTCCAAATGCAATGGGGCTCAGAATGGGTATGCTGGCCTGTAATATTCTCACCATTATTGTATTGAGAAAAACTTTAGAGGTCAAAGATGATAAGCTCTTTCTCTGGATTTTAGTGGGCTGCGCGCCTTTCCATGTAGGAGCATTTTTGGTGAAAACCGATGTGCCGTTGATATTGGCCGAAGTGTTATTCTTCTATTTCTACAAGCAATATTTGAAGAAGGATAATCTGAAAGTAACCGTCTTACTGGCATTGTCTATTGCGCTTATTATGCTTAGTAAACATCACGGATTTTTGGTGGTGATTTTTACGGTGCTTTCAAACCCTAAACTGCTCATTAAAAAGTCATTTTGGCTTACTGTTGGTTTCACTGTGGTGTTTATGATTCCTCATACCATTTGGCAGTATCAACACGACTTTGCAACCATTAAATTCCACTTATATAACCGAATAGATATGGGCTTTGGTTTGGATACCCTAGCCTATTATATAGGCATTCAGCCCATAGTTTTTGGACCGCTAATTGGAATTTTACTTTTCATAGGAAGCTTCAAAAATGTGAAGTCGGATGAGTTCAATAAAGCACTTAGATATACCATTTATGGCGTGCTGATTTTCTTCCTTATCTCAACCTTTAAAGTGGAATTTCACAAGCATTGGACTTCCATTTTAGCCATTCCCTTAATTATTCTGGGTCATGAGTTTATGAGCTCAAGACCTAATTGGAAACTATGGATAAAGCGTCTTTCAATAGCTACTATTATATTGTTGGTACCTGCCAGAATTTACCTGATGTATGATTTTCTTCCTAAGTCATGGACTAAGGATTGGGATGTATTGCACGGCTGGAATACCTGGGCCGAAGAGGTTCAGGAGTTAAGTGGAGGGCTGCCAATCATGTTCAATAATCATTACGAGAGATCATCCAGATACGCTTATCTCACCGGAGATATTGTACACTGCTATAATACTTTCGATTACAGAGAAACGCAGCATGACCTAATGAGTTTGGAAGAAGACCTTCAGGGCAAGACAGTTTTTCAGATCAACCGGTATAGAGATACTACCAACTATGAAGACTATATGACCCAGATAGGGAAGGGGATTCATTACAGAGTGATTGACGACTTTAGAAGTTTCAGAAAAGTAGAGATTGAGGTAGAAGATGAGGAAAAAGTTGAGGAGCTGGAGGACGGGTCAGTACAACTTACTTTGAAGCTTACCAATCATTATGATTACGATATTGATTTTTCAGAGGTTCAAGACAGAAAGGTTTATCTAAATGCACACTATCTAGATAAGCTTACTCCGGTTGGTAAGCAAAGGCTAATGGTCCTAGACCAGAAAATGAGCCCTGGTGGCGAATTGGAATTGACGGTGAATCTTAATAAGCCTGAATTGAAGGAAGGAAAATATCACCTACGCTTTTCGATAGAAGTTGATGGTATTGAGCCACCAATCAACTCTAAGAAATACGAACTGGAGCTAGAATAAATCTTCCTCCTCAGCCGATTTAGGACTACCATCTTTATTGAATCTAAGTCTTAGTTGTCTTTCAGTGGCGCCTATGGCTACAGATATAGACAAAGTAAGAGCACCAACGGCTACAATAATGCTGGTTTCATTTTCTAGCATAAAAATGGAGAAAAGCTGAACAGTGATGGTCACCAAGGTTGACCACCACATCATTTTGGAACTGTACTTCTGAGCAAACTTCCAGGTCTCCTTGCTTTTCATAGACCACTTGGTTCTGTACCCCATTACTTTGTTGGGTTCTTCTGTGTCTATAAACTGCATAATAAATGCAGGTAAGATGGCTGAAAAACCAAACATGATGTGAACCAATATGAACTCCGACTGTGCCATTATTTAGGTGCTAAATAAATCAAGAAGGTTAGATAAAGTGCCAGATCTACCCATTTTGTACATTTCGGTATAGCCACACCTGGTGCAGCTTATTGTACCGAATTTTCTGTTTTGCAGGTCGAAGAATTTACTCAAGCCGCTGCCAGTGGTGGCAATTTTATCGGTTTCAAATTCTCGGTTGTTACATTTTATGCATTTCCAGTTTCTATGCTCCATTATTCTTTCTTTTTAGGTAGTCTGTTGGCCTCTTTCAAAGCCTTGTTAATAATCCATTCCATCTGGCCATTGGTACTACGGAATTCATCGGCTGCCCATTTTTCGACAGCCGAAAGAATCTCAGGATCCAACCTCAATACGAAAGGTTTTTTCTTGGCCATAACTAATATTTGTCTTTGCCGAGCACTATATAAAATTCGCCCAACGATGTTACAATTCTCCAGCCCGACATAGCCATCTCATTAAGCCTTTTCTCGAACTTTTCGATTTTCTCAAACGGTCCTTTATGAATGATCTTGTACTGCATAATCCTAGTGATTTAAAGTTCCGGTATTAACAACTGGCGAGGCTGACTTATCGGAGCAAAGTACTACCATAAGATTACTTACCATGGCTGCTTTTTTCTCTTCATCGAGGTCTACAATCTGCTTTTTATTCAATTCTTCCAAAGCCGACTCTACCATACCCACAGCACCTTCTACAATTTTGTATCTGGCAGCTACTATGGCGGTAGCTTGTTGTCTTTGAAGCATGGCGCTGGCAATTTCTTCGGCATAAGCAAGGTAGCCTATTCGTGCTTCAATTACCTTGAT
>JABXIP010000284.1 GCA_013373005.1 Cytophagia bacterium
AATGGTGTACCGTTCGCTTTGGTTTTCACTAAGGCCGATAAACAGTCGGTGAATAAAGGTCAGCAGAACATGGCCAAATTCAGGAAAGTGATGAAGAAAACTTGGGAAGAGCTACCCATCTTCTTTTTAACCTCCTCAGAGACAGCGCTCGGCAAAGAAGAACTGACCGAATACATTCAGGTACTTCTTGAAAATTGACATTTTGTTTGAATTTCGAAAAGACTAAAACTTACTTTGCCGGAAAATAAGATCATATGAATTTTGGAGAGATAGCAGCAGTAGCTGGAAAAGGCGGATTGTTTAAAGTATTGAAGCCTTCTAAAGCAGGAGTAATTCTAGAATCACTAGATGGAAAAAAGTCTAAACTGGTGGTTGGTGCCGATGCCAGAGTTTCCATTCTTTCCGAAATCTCCATCTATACTCACACACAAGAGGGATCAACGCCCCTTGTTGAGGTAATGAGAAAGATCCATGAGGAATTTGAAGGCGATACCGGACTGGATAAAAACTCTGATGGCGATGAGCTGAAGTCATTCCTCAAGCACATTCTTCCTGATTATGACGAGGACAGAGTATATGTTTCTGACATCAAGAAACTGGTTACCTGGTATAACCTTTTGGCCAAGATTGATCCGGATTCATTCATGAAGGATGATGAGACTGAAGAAGCTTCTGAAGAAAAAGAAGCAGAGTAAATTGTAACAACTATTTATTCGGTAAGTCATTCCGAAAGAGGTACGATTGAGGAATCTTCTACTTCTAAATAGGCCAGTAAGCCACAATTGAGTATAGGATTTCTCCCTATGATCGAAATGACTTTCTAAAAGAGACTAGAACAAAAGATTAATATCTAGACCGAAATTAGAGATACTTTAGTGCCACCCCAAACGGTGGCATTTTTCGTTTTCTTAATGTACCCTTAAAAGCCGTAAAAACACTTTTACCTAAATTTGACTATGTCTGATTCAAAAGATATCAAGCAGAGCCTTCAATTATTCGAAAAGGATTTTCAACTCGAGAAAGACTACTTGCAACTAGCGAAAAAGAAGGAATACACTTATGATGAAGCCTTTTTGAAAATCATGCGAGTGGTGGAAGACCTATTAGCCAAAGACTTTCAACAACTCGTGAATATTCTCTATAGAATCGATGTCTCTGAAGAAAAGCTCAAACAAGCCCTCGCCCTTTCTACAGACAATCCGGCCTCTGTTATTACCAAAATGATTATTGAGCGTGAGTTGCTGAAGGTGGAGTTTAGGAAGAAGTATAGTAGTTAGTGAATCAGGAAATCAGGGAATTGGTGGATTAGTTTATACGCTAAGCGTAGTTTGAAACTACGATAAGATATGTTATCAGTTATCGGCATTTGGCGAAGAAGTAATTGCGGAATACAACCTTTGACAAACTTGAGTTAGAAACAGCACCAAAGCTCAGATTTAAGCTGTTGTTGATCACAGAAAGTTTGTCAAAAGTAAAAGGCTTAAGGATGCCATCCCTTTAAGGGATGGCATCCTTAACATATAAGACTATTTAGAAGCCTCTTCTACCATATGCTTACTGCCTACATAGAAAGGCACTCGCTGGTGAAGACTATCTGGTTGAATATCCAGAATTCGCTGCTTGCCATCTGTCGCCTTTCCACCAGCCTGCTCGGCAATCATTGCCAAGGCATTGCACTCATACATTAGCCTGAGTTTTCCGTTTTGATCCTTGGCTGTAGCTGGGTAAATGTAAATACCACCCTTCAACAAGTTTCTGTGAAAGTCAGCCACTAGTGAACCAATGTATCGGGCCGAATAGCCTTTGTCTTTACAGCTTTCAATATAGCCCTTTACACGCTCATCAAAAGACCTGTAAGAACCTTCATTGATTGAGTAAACTTTTCCATCCTTCGGCATTTTCATATCCTGATGCGAAAGAATGTACTCCCCCAAACTCGGCTCGTAGGTGAAACCGTTCACTCCCTTGCCTGTAGTATATACAAACATAGTAGACGAGCCATAAAGAATATATCCCGCAGCTACCTGATGTTTACCTGCCTGCAATACATCTTCCTCCTGAACAGGGCTTCCTGCCGGAGAAATTCTTCTGTAAATGCTGAAGATGGTTCCTATCGAAACGTTCACATCGATATTGGATGAACCATCCAATGGATCAATTGCAATGATGTATTTGGAACGAGGGTTATTCAGGTCGATAATATCTTCATCCTCTTCAGAAATGATAGCGGCCACTTCCCCACCCTTCTTCAAGGCACGGGTGAAGCGAATATTTGCTGCCACATCCAGATTTTGTTGTTCCTCTCCCTGCACATTCTCAGAGCCATAGGCACCGGTAATTCCGGCTAAACCTGCTCTGTTGATCTCTCTATTCACTACCTTGCCAGCGTAGGCAAGGTCACGAATGAGCTGTGACAATTCTCCGGTGGCATATTTAAATGCCTCTTGGTTCGTGTTAATGAACCTGTCGAGATTAGAGCCTACCGGAAGGGCAATTCTCGATTTTTCCGCTTTTCCCATTGATGAGTTATAATTTGATTCTAATCAAACGTTAATAACTTGCGCGAAATTAGTAAAAAAGAAATAGGTCACTTGAAAGTCTTTAAGTTTGGAGGAGCATCTGTACGTGATGCTAAATCTGTGCAGAATATGACCAAAATCATTGCTGCACATCAGAATGAAAAATTATTAGTGGTTGTTTCTGCCATGGGTAAAATGACAAATGCTTTCGAAGCACTTTTAGAAAAGGCCATTGAAGAAGAACCTGCCGAAGAGTCCATTCTCGAAATTCAAGAATTTCATAGCAACATCATTCAGGAATTAGACCTTACAAGTCATCAGGCTTTGCGAGAAGACATGGAGGAAATCTATGAGCAGCTTGTTCATGGACTCAATGGTTACAGCTCGGCCTTTGGTTATGACTTTGTGTATGACCAAACCGTTTCTTTGGCCGAAGTTATTTCAACCAAAATCATTTCTGCTTACTTGAACAAACAGGGAATTAATACCCTGTGGGTTGATGCCAGAAAGGTGGTGAAAACCAATAATACCCATCGCCAAGCCATGGTAGATTGGGGTGCGACTCAGGCCATGATTAAATCTCAGGTTCTGCCTCAGATGGAAGAGCAAGTGGTTTTGACTCAGGGGTTTATTGGTAGTAATGCCAAATACAATACCACCACATTAGGTCGTGAAGGCAGTGACTTTAGTGCAGCAATTTTCGCCACCTCATTAAATGCCGAATCAGTTACCATTTGGAAAGATGTTCCCGGGGTATTGAACGCTGATCCTAAGAAGTTCGAAAACACCAAGCTGTATGAGAGGCTGCCTTATAAGGAAGCAGCTGAGATGACTTACTACGGTGCCACGGTTATACACCCCAAGACCATTAAGCCATTGGCTCAAAAGGGGATTCCACTTTATGTGAGGTCTTTTCAGAATATGGAGGAGCGCGGGACTGTCATCGAGGAATGCATTGTTCCTAACCTGAACCCCGCCATTATTCACAAAGACAATCAAACAGTTATCTCCTTCAAAATCAGTGACTTTTCATTTATTAATGAGGGACACATCCATACCATTTTCGATCATATTAAAAGGTTGGATCTAACGATTAACCTGATGCAGAATTCGGCCATCTCCTTCACGATTTGCATGGATGATAATCCTAAAAAGCGCGAACAGCTGAGAACTGCTTTGATGGAGGAATTCAGAATCTATTATAACGAAGGTTTGGAAATGATTACGGTCAAAAATTACAATCAGGACACCATCAATGAGCTTATGGAGGGCAAAGAAGTGATCATAGAACAGCGATCAAGAAACAACTTCCAGATGGTTTATAAGGTGAATTAGTCTACCAGGGAATTGGGTAATTGGTAAATTAGTTAATCAGTTATCAGTTATCAGTTATCAGTTAAGTAGAAATCAGGAATACAATTCAGAGTCCTTGGCTTCTCGCATTTTTTTTTGGTGACAATTAACCGCCAGGTTGGAATTTGGGATTTTAAAATTGGAGCTTGCCCTATATGTAGCGCTTAACAGTTCTCCAAACAGAGCCTAAATAACCGGCATTGGCACCAAACAGGTTGACATGCACCATCAACGGATACAGGTTATAGATCTCCACCAGGGCATCAAAATCATCTAAAAGAGGATAGTTCGCATCATAAGCCTCATAGAACCTCTGATCGAATCCTCCGAACAGTTGAGTCATGGCAATATCCATCTCTCTTGCACCAAAGTATACCGCAGGATCGTAAATGGCTGGCCCTCGTGTTGAGCTCATAGCATTGCCACTCCAAAGGTCGCCATGCAGAAGAGATGCCTCTGAATTCGGCATAATCTGAGGGAGCTTGGTCAGGAACCGTTTAAAATCTCTAACGAAATCTTTCGGAACAGTCTGATTATAGATTGCCAAACCCAACTGTGCATTCAGCCTGCATTCGGAAAAGAAGGTAATCCAATCGGACTTGAAGTCATTCTTCTGATGAAGCCTGCCAATGTAATTGTTATAACTCAGTCCGTGCTGATTTTCCTTGATCTGATGCAGCTGAGCCAACCCCTCTCCTAGTTTTGCCCAGTGTTTTTCTCCCTCTCGGTTTCTCTCTAAAAACTCTAAAACAAGAAAAGACTTATCGTCCACTCTGCCTGTCCCGAAAACCTCCGGTATTCTAAGCAAAGCAGCCTGCTTCAATAAGCTGAGTCCCTTCGCCTCAGTTTCAAACATCTCTTCATATTGGCCTTCATTCCACTTAATAAAAAAATCACCATGGTTGGTCTGTGCACAAACGGCCATATTGATATCACCACCGCTCTGCATCTGAATTGCCTCCACTCTCAGCTCATCGCCAAGTACCTGAAAAAGCATTCTGGAGAGCATATCGGAGTAATTTTCCAGCATTAGTTGAGCTTATGCTTTTCCAATAATTCGTCCAAAAGACTTTCGGTAGACCGCTCTAGAATATCAAAAACCAGTTGAAAACCATTTTCACCGCCATAATATGGGTCTGGAACATCGCTCCCAACTTCTGCACTATCGAAATCCCTCATTTTCATTACCTCAGCCGTGGCATCTTCTGGCATTAATCGCTCCACATCTTTCATATTGAGTTCATCCATAGGCAGGATATAATCGAAATCATAGAAATCGCTTTTCTTAAGCTGCCTTCCTCTGTGCATATAATCAACCCCATTCTTCTTGGCATTGGCCATAGACCTGCTATCCGGTGTCTCTCCAATATGAAAATCGGAAGTACCGCAGGAATCTATTTTAAACTGACCGGACAAACCTCTCTCACGCACTTTGAATCTAAAAATACCTTCTGCCAAAGGCGACCTGCAAATGTTACCCAGACAGACAAATAATACTTTCACTTGAGTCATTTTCCTTTACTCTTATAACTTGCAAACTATATTTATAAACCTATGGAATTTATAAAAGTAAGCCAAGAACACGCTCCTCATGTAGCCCTAATTCAACTCAATCGTCCTAAAGAATTGAATGCGCTAAACCTACAGCTAATGACAGAGCTAAGCCAGGCACTTGAAAGTATGGATAAGGACGATAATGTGCGTGTGATTATTCTAACGGGGAATGAAAAGGCCTTCGCGGCTGGTGCAGACATTAGTCAACTTGCCAATAAAACCAGCATAGAGATGTACAAAATGGATCTGTTCAACATTTGGAAGCAGATCTCGGGTACTAAGAAGCCCATTATTGCTGCAGTCTCTGGTTTTGCCCTGGGAGGTGGATGTGAATTGGCCATGAGTTGCGACATGATTGTTGCTTCGGAAACTGCTCAATTCGCACAGCCGGAAATTAAAATTGGGGTAATGCCCGGTGCAGGAGGAACACAAAGGCTAACCAAAGCCGTAGGAAAGGCTAAAGCCATGGAGTTGGTGTTAACCGGAAAGTTCATCAACGCAGAAGAGGCCCTGAAATACCAGCTTATCAACACCATAGTTCCTGTTGAAGTTTACTTGAAAGAGGCAACCAAGTTGGCGAACGAAGTTGCAGCAATGCCTCCATTAGCGGTTCAAATGGCTAAAGAATCGATCAATAAGTCTTTTGAGGTATCATTGGAAGAAGGTCTATATCTGGAGCGAAAGAACTATAATTCGCTTTACTCATCGGAAGACCAAAAAGAAGGGATGAATGCCTTTCTAGAGAAGCGAAAGCCAAATTTTAAAGGACAATAAAAAAGGGGCTAAAGCCCCTTTCAATTTTATATTCCGTTATTCTTATCTGATTGAAATACCAGCTCCAACAGAAAGGCTATTGTACTGTGCAATAGAATACTCTCCAGTAAGTGTTAAGAACACTAGCTTCAATCTCAAACCTACATTAGCTCTCATTCCACCTTTTTTGTAATTCAAGCTGATTGGATCTGTAAAGGTTGATGTTTCAGTGGTATAGTCTCCTAGCATATCGAAACCTACATTGTAGTTAGAAAATCCGACCCCGGCAAAAGCGGTTGCAAACAAGATCTTCTTTGAGGCGATAGCCTGAAACATGAAGGAATTTGCTTTAAACTCACCAGTTTGGTCTGCATCCTTATCAATGTAAATATCAGAGGTCAATTGGGTATAACCCACAAAGAAAGACAGGTCTACAGGCAGAAGCTTATCTGCTGGCAACAAGTTCTTCATGTCGTGCATTAAACCAACACCAAATAGCTTTACACCACCATCATCATCAAAATCAATTTGTGGCAAGTATCTCACCTTAAGTTCAAATCCCTTTGGTAAGCCAATGCCAATCTGAGCCATTGGTACAGGCACAGCATTGAATGGCATAAAGTCTTCTTCAATACCTAAACCGGTTGGTGCAGAAATTCTTACTACCTCTTCTCCTGTATCAGGGTCAAGGAATGTCAATTGTGGGAGGTCATCAGCGCCAAGATTCGGACCGAATAGGGTAGGAATATCTACTGAAGCTCCACCATCATATCTAACATTATCATAGTCTGAGTTTCTGAAAGTAAAAAACTGACCAGAAGTAGGAACCCTAACAGCTGATACAGTAACCGACAGGTCAAACCCTAAAACCTTATGTGGCGCAGCGGTATTATACCATCCATTGGCCAAACCATTTCCAAAACCCTCAAAGGCAGGCTGTAAATACCCCTCTAAAAGCTTGTTAGCATCCACAATACCGGCTTCTAGGAAAGAGTCAAAATCTTGTGCGCGCAGTCCGAATGAAGTACTCAACAACATTAAACCCGCTATGAATATCTTATTAATTCTTTTCATGTTCATTTTTGGTTGAAGGTTAATCAAGTTGAAGTCTCGTGGTTACGTCAAATTTGAATACAATCTGAAAGTCAACATCAGATTGAGACAAATTCACATTACGACCAATGATCTCAATGTCCATCTCAAAAGTCTGGCTATTAAGAAGAGCCTGCTCCAATGCCTGAATTGCAGTTGGGCTAACATTTCCTGGTGCATCTGCGGTGTACAGCATTACATCCTCTGAATTATTTTGTGCATCCTGAACAAGAATCTCTAATAGATCTTGAAGAGCTCCTCCAGCCACAGCTATATCAATGTTTAAGTCCAAATCGGCTCTACTTCCGCTAGGGAAATTGATAATGCTGTAACTAATTGAATTGATTGTAAAGCTGGTTGCATCATCGAGATATTCAGAAAAGTCGTTATCTGAAATATCAATTGCTCCGGTAGAAACCTGAGTTGGAGGTGTTTCATCAATATCCTGACCAACCAACAAAGCTGGTACAGAAAGTTGAACATCAACAGGGTCAACTTCAATACCTTTTGAGATATCTGATTGAACCCCTGCTTCTCCACAGCCCCAGATTACCAAAAGCAGTGACAAAAATGGTAAAAGACGTTTTTGCATAATTGAATGGTTAATTTAAAGTATGTTTCGGGTAAGGTGAATCTTAGATTGTATTGAACAAAACAGAGCTTCCATTGCTGGAAAGGCCTTATTGTTAAACAGTCCAAGCAACTCCATAAGTTAAAGTTACTAACAATAGTCTTGTTCGATTGAGCGGTTATACCATTAAAATGGTACGTAATAATCGAAAATTGCCTGCAAAGTTCCTAAACCAGCTATTGATAAAATTTATTCAAATTAGCTTAATCATACTGATTAAACCCTTAGTACAACAATTGAAGCCATTTCACTGAAAGTGATTGACCTATGAAGTGGATTCGTATTTTTGCAACAAATGATTGTTCTCTATAACCTTGGTATTCGCCTATATTGGGCGCTGATAAATTTAGCAGTGCCTTTCAAAGCCAAGGCCATGTTATTTGTAAAAGGAAGAAAGGGTGTATTTGAACAGGCACAGAAATTTAGGAAGAACAACAAAGGCAAGCTAGCTTGGTTTCATGCCGCTTCACTTGGCGAATTTGAACAAGGCTTACCTGTAATGGAGGCTTTCAGAAAAGAATTTCCAGAACATAAAATAGTCGTCAGTTTCTTTTCCTCCTCTGGCTTCGAATATAAAAAAGACCACCCCATTGCCGATTTCACGTGCTACTTACCAATAGACACCAAATCCAATGCAAGTCGGTTTGTTAACACACTGAATCCTGATGTTGTCTTCTTTATCAAATATGAATATTGGTTCTATTACTTGAGAGAACTCAAAAAGAGATCCATCCCTCTATTCAGTATTTCTGCACTTTTTACTCCAGATCATATATTCTTCAAACCTTATGGAGGCTTCCACAGAAGAATGCTAAAGTTTTTCGACCATACTTTTGTTCAAAATTCCAGTTCTCAATCTTTGCTCGACAATATTGGTATTGAAGATTGCTCGGTCTCTGGTGACACTCGCTTCGACAGAGTAAGCCAGACTGTATCACAACCACAAAAGCTCGATGAGATCCGAATGTTCGCATCAAATTCCGTTACACTCGTAGTTGGCAGTGCCTGGCCAGAGGACATGGAAGTTGTAGCTGATTTCATCAATGAAAAAGCAAGTGAAATAAAAGTCATCATCGCTCCGCATTTGATTGATGATGCTCATGTTCAGAAAATAACAAGCTATTTGAAGGTACCCTTCAAGCTTTATTCGGAAAGGAAAATTGAACCAGAAGACTCCGTACTTATTTTGAATACTATTGGCATGCTCTCTTCTACCTATCAATACGCGGATTTTGCCTATATAGGAGGTGCTTTTGGAGATGGACTTCACAATATTTTGGAAGCAGTAGCTTTTGGTCTTCCGGTTGTCTTTGGCAACGAAGGCTTGGAGAAGTTTCCTGAATCAGGAGAATTAATGGGTTTGGGAGGAGCTTTTTCAGTTGATAGTAAGACAGCCGCCAATACCGCTTTAAACCATCTGCTGAATAGCGAACTGCGAAAGAAAGCTTCTGATATTTGCCTTGAGTATATTGAAAACAATAAAGGAGCAACTGAAAAAATAATGTTATACCTAAGGGAAAA
Organism: Cytophagia bacterium; assembly: GCA_013373005.1. Classification (GTDB taxonomy): domain Bacteria; phylum Bacteroidota; class Bacteroidia; order Cytophagales; family Cyclobacteriaceae; genus Roseivirga. The sequence continues at coordinate 9,424 of JABXIP010000284.1, forward strand.
TTTGAGATGAAAGGACAGGTATACAAATCGACTGGCAGTTGGTATGATGTAAAGACCGAGGATGGGCAGGTTTATCAGAGCCGATTAAGAGGGAAGTTCAAACAAGATGGTATCAAGGTAAACAATCCAATAGCTGTTGGCGATGTGGTAGATGTAACCCCTGATCAGCAGCATGAAAACAGTGGGCTGATTACAGAAATATACCCTAGAGAAAACTACATCATCCGAAAGTCTACTCGGAAAAATGGATTTTCCCACATTCTGGCTGCCAACGTAGACCAGACCTTACTTCTCGCTACTCTTTCATTCCCTAGAACATCTCAAGGCTTTATCGATAGGTTTTTAGTAAGCGCTGAGTCTTTTAGAATACCTAGCCTTATCGTTTTCAATAAAAAGGATTTACTCAAGCCTAAAGATCAAAACAAGATAGGTTTCTGGAGAGAAATGTATGAATCCATTGGTTATACCACGGATTTGATTTCAGCTCAAACCCAAGAGGGAATGGATGCTCTGCTTAGCCACCTGGAAGGAAAGACAACTCTAATTGCGGGACACTCTGGGGTAGGAAAGTCAACGCTGCTGAACAGACTTGTTCCGGGTCTTGCGCAAAAAACCGGAGAGGTTTCAACCTTTGCTAATAAAGGAACACATACTACCACGTTTGC
>JABXIP010000525.1 GCA_013373005.1 Cytophagia bacterium
CCTGTTCAGATATTCTATCATCAGGCAGGACATGGTGGGCCTCCACCAATGAGCATGATGAACAGATGGTTTACCAAGTACCTTCATGGCATAGACAATGGTGTTGAAAACGATCCGAAAGCTCAGATTGTGAGAGAAGGCGATAGTCCACAAGAACCAACGGCTTATGCCGACTACCCGAACCCTGAAGCCAAAAACGTGACTTTCTATCTGCAAACAGGTGGAAATGCTGCCGGTGTTCTTTCCAGCAATAAAGCAAAAACGAAGGCTACTGAAACCCTCATCGATAATGTGAATTTATCTGGAGCTGAATTGGCTCAGGCTAAGAACTCGGAAAATAGGTTGCTTTACCTAACCCCAACCTTATCTGAGCCTATGCATTTGTCTGGTGTGGCAAAGGTGACCGTCAAACTATCGAGTAGCAAACCAGCTGCGAACCTTTCTGTTTGGTTGGTTTCATTGCCATGGGATAAAACTGACCGTACCCCTATCTACAATAATATCATCACAAGAGGCTGGGCAGATCCGCAGAACTATAAGTCGATTAGTAAAAGTGAGCCACTGGAGCCGGGTAAGTTCTATTCGGTATCATTCGACCTTCAGCCTGACGATCAGATTATCCCTGCAGGGCAACAGATCGGACTCATGATTTTCTCAAGCGACAAAGAATTCACGCTCCACCCTCAACCCGGCACCCAGCTGACCATCGACTTAGATGGTACTAGCTTAACATTGCCAGTGGTTGGAGGTAAGAAAACTGTTGATTCTGCGATGAAGTAGTATCAGGGTCAATTATCAAATTGGCCCATCATCAAATCTTCAAATAGATCACATTTTCTGCATAATCTCCGACTCATAGAAGTAACAGCCTTTGTCTTCCTGTCGGGCGACTTTCATCATGGCATCTACAATTTTATCGGCATGAATAGGCTTATACTTTTTTAAGGGACCAAAGAATGGAATGACACGAGTGATAAACTGTGCAAATTTCTCTCCTGCTCTTCTTTCTTCTCTTGGCCCTCTTATCAGTGATGGCTTGAACATGTAGATGGTTCTATAATTCAGGAAGGAGACTTTATCTTCTAATTCACCCTTTACTCGGTTATAGAAAAACCGGCTCTTTATATTAGAGCCCATCGCTGAAACCAGAAAGAACCGGTCTCCACCGGCTTCCAATCCCTTTTTGGCCAGTTCATAACAGTAAGTGAAGTCTACTTTATAGAAAGCTTCTTTGGAGCCAGCCTTCTTCATGGTGGTTCCCAGACAGCAGAAAATATCATCCCCGTTCGGGAAATCGCTCATTTCTGAAAGATTGTCGAAATCAACAGTAAGCTCCTTGAGCTTCTCGTGCTGGATGCCTAATGGCTTGCGGACCAAAGCAATCACCTGACCATAGTTATTGCTTTGTAAAAGGTTTTGAGTTAATGACCTCCCAATCAGCCCGCTTGCACCGGCAATGATTGCAGTTTTTTCCATACAACTAAAATAGAAAAAATGATCAGCTAAACAGACAACAATACGTCTTTGCGGAATTTTCCTTTAAAAATTTCATCATATTAAATGAAAATGTCCGCAATCTCTTTTTGAGGAGAATTAAGATACCGGATAAAACAAGCCTTTGGAAAAATTAAGGCTCATTTTTCTGGCATGACGTTCCTTTATAGTTTCTGTAATTAATTAGCATGAGCCTGCTCCCACTCTCTGTACCTAGATAAATCGTCTTGGAAAGATTTTCCAAGCCAGGCCAAAATGGTCGCATCATCAATAAATCCCGCAATTGGAATGAAATCAGGAATAGCATCTATCGGGGCAATGAAGTAGAGCAAACCAGCGACAATCATCACCAATGTTTGCCAAGGCATATCTGGGTATTTTCCAGATACAGAATTAGAAATCATTCTGATCACCAGATTCAGATAAGCGACAATCTTACCCTTCAGGCTATCGTCACCTTCCATGTCCTCCATTTTTTGCTGAGCCTTCACCAATAAATTCTTCAAGGCTGAAGAATCGCCAACAATTTTAGAGGCCTTCTCTTTAAAGCGGTCGAAAAATCTTTTCTCAGTAGAGTTTGGTTCAGTTCTGCTCATATTACATCAGTTGTCTGGCTTCAGCTTTTATAAATGTTAAGGCATCGGCAATAGGATCCTTGTTTTCTTTTATCATAAAATCAAAAATTGCCTCTGCCAAATCTATTGCGTTGTTCTTCTCAGTCATCTTCTCCGAGGCAACCTGTATTAAACCTACAATATCATTTACAGAAGTCCTCGCCTTTTTCCAGGCTTCATCACTCATATATACCTGCTGAGAGAGGTTATGGTTCAACTCTTCCCGAATTTCCTTCTGAAGTATCTGCTGAAATTCAAATGCCGAAATACCCGGATCACTTAGCCTCAACAGCATATTATTAGGAGAAACTCGCTCCAACAACAGAGCCATTCTCTCATAAGCCTGAAGCCGCAAAGGCAGGGTAGTTTCAGTATTCTTAATCTTAATATCTATCAACTTTTGATCGAACTGCTTTTGTAAAAAATTACGCATCACCAAAAACATGGCATACATTACCAGCAAAGCAGGAACTAAGATTTTAATCAATTCTGTTATATAATCCATAATCAGGTGTCCATCAGGTATGGACTCAATTTGTTTGAAAATAGTGAGAATCTTATTCTAGGTATTTAAGTTTACGTCAGAAATGCAGAAAAATTCTACTCTTCCCACCCTGGAACCCGTTAAGTTGACAGATCAAGCAATTGTCGAGGTGAAGAATATTATGGAAAACAAGAATATTCCGGAGGGCTATGGGCTACGTATTGGCGTAAAAGGTGGAATGGGTTGCGCAGGACTAGGCTATATGCTGGGCTTCGACAAACCCAAAGAAGGTGACATTAGCTATAGTATAGAAGGCATCCCTGTCCACATTGAAAAAAGACAAACTATGTACCTTATTGGCCTGCAGGTAGATTTCTATGAAGGCAGCGATGCCCGAGGCTTCACTTTCATCAACCCAAACAATACGAATCAGGAATGACAGAAAAACTCTTCGACATTGTGGTTTTAACTGACGACCGCTATGTTACTCCTCAGAACCCGGATTGGTATGTTCAAAATATTTTGCAGGAAGATGGGCTAGTATTGGACTCCCTGAAAGCAAAAGGATATCGAGTAACCAGAAAAAGCTGGAGTGATCCTGACTTCGACTGGTCTTCTACCAAAGCAGTGATTTTCCGCACCACCTGGGATTATTTCGATAGATATGAAGAATGGAAGGGCTGGCTGGAAAAAGTTAGTCAGATGACTAAAATGATCAATCCGTATGAGCTGATTCAATGGAATATGGACAAGCATTATCTGGCCGATCTTCAGAAAAAAGGCATTAACATTCCTGAAACACATTATGTTGAAATTGGAGTGGTGACCAATCTCGCTGCTCTTTTCGCGCAAAAAGAATGGACGGAATGCATATTAAAGCCCTGCATTTCAGGTGCAGCCAGGCACACCTACCGCATCGACCTTTCTAACATTCATGAACATGAGCCTATTTTTCAAAAGCTGATTCAGGATGAAGCCATGATGCTTCAACCCTTTCAGAAAAATGTGATAGCGAAAGGCGAAATCTCTTTGATGGTAATGGGAGGTCAGTTTACCCATGCCGTGCTCAAAATCGCCAAGCCAGGTGATTTCCGTGTACAAGACGATTTTGGTGGAACAGTTCATGAATACACACCTACTTCAGAAGAAATTGCCTTTGCTGAAAAGGCAGTAGCCGCTTGTTCACCACACCCTCATTATGCTCGAGTGGACATTATCCGAGACAATGATGATCAATTGGCTGTTATTGAAATGGAAATGATTGAGCCTGAGCTTTGGTTTAGACTAAAGCCTGAGGCTGCGGAGGTATTAGCTGAAAGTATTGATCTGGTTTAGAAATTCAGCATTAAAAATGCTCTACACGGGCATCCTCGTGGCAAACAAGGATGAGTAATTAGTCTCAACTCTCATTCTTATTTAAATGCAACATAGTTGCATTTATTGTTTTAAAAACTACCTTTGCTCAAAAGAGGTAGATATGAAAAGCTATGAGGCTATTATTATTGGGGGAAGTTATGCTGGGCTTTCGGCCGCATTAACACTTGGCAGATCACTAAGAAAAACCCTGGTCATTGACGCTGGCAAGCCTTGCAATCGCTTCACGCCTCATTCTCAAAACTTCCTCACTCATGACGGAAGAAAGCCTGCTGAAATCAGTGCAATTGCGAAGGAGCAGGTTCAGCAATACAAAACAGTAGAGTTCTTAAACGGACTCGCACTAGATGCACGAAAAATCGATAAGGGATTCGTAGTTGAATGTAATCAAAGCTCTTTTTCAAGCAAAAGACTGGTCTTGGCTGCCGGAATCAAAGACATATTGCCTGATATTTCGGGAATAACTGAATGCTGGGGTAAGTCCGTCATTCATTGCCCATACTGTCATGGATATGAGTTTCATGGACAGCCAACTGGCATATTGGCCAATGGTGAAAAGGCTTTCCATTATGCTCAACTCATTTCCAACCTCACTAGAGACCTAACCATATTTACTAATGGAAAACTCGATTTATCACAAGATCAAATCCATGCTATCAAACGAAACAACATCGCTATTGTAGAAACTGAAGTTCAATCGATAGTTCATCAAAATGGGCAGATTTCCGAAGTCATATTGAAGGATGGAAGTTCGAACCAAGTAAATGCCCTTTACCATGGCCCAGACTTTGAGCAAAGCACCAACATTGCTCAAAGTCTAGGCTGTGAAATAACAGAACATGGTCTGATTAAAGTAGACCCAAGGCAGATGACAACTGTTGCCGGAGTTTATGCCTGCGGTGACTCTTCTAACATGCGAGCCGTTTCAATCGCAGTATCCTCAGGCACAGTAGTTGGGTCTGTACTCAACTTCGATTTGATTCAGGAGAGTTTCTAAGATTATTAGGGAAAAAGCTTGTAGATATCTTTTCTATGTAAAACTCGCGCGAATGTCACACAATTGTCCTCAAAGAAAACCCCAACTCTATAATTTCCTACCCGAATTCTGTAGGCTGTTCTAAAACCTACAAGCCTCTTTGAACCCGCTAATTCGGAAATTGAATTAGCCGATTTGCAGTTTTCAATAAGTTCTAAAAGGGATTCCTTGAGCTTTTTATTATTGATCTTATCTAAATCTTTGGAGAAGCTTTTTAGATAAACTACCTCCATTATTTTTTGAGCTTATAGATAATTTCATCCTCGGCTACTCTAGTGTTTCTATCTACCTCTCTCATCATGATAGATAAGCCTAAATCCTCTTTTTCTTCTTCGGACAGAATTTTACTATTCACTCCCATTTTTGTTAAGAGTTGAGATATGAATAGTAGCTCCTTTTCGTCCTTAGGATTGATTAAAATAGAGTTCATATATGAATATACAATTTAAGACCTGAAATAGTTGTAGACATCAATACAAAAACTCAAAGGCACTTTTATACCCTCCTGTTTTCTGAGCATAGTCTAAAACGGCATTGTAGAAGTTGTCTTTGCCGAGAGTTCCTGAATCTCCAATGATAACCAACTGAGTTTTGGCTCGGGTCATGGCTACGTTCATTCTCCGGTATTCCTTGAGGAATCCTATTTCGTTCTTGTCATTAGAGCGGGTAAGACTGATGTAGATAATGTCTCTCTCTTGCCCCTGAAAGGCATCTACTGAGTTGACACTGATGTTATCTCGCACTTCGTCAAAAGCTGGGTTATCCTTCAGTAAGTCCCTCAATACTTCTGTTTGCGCTTTGTAGGGAGCTATGATACCAATAGACTTATCGGGGAGCACATTGTCAGCCAAATGCTTGACCAGCAAAGCAGCTTCTTCTTCATTGTAAGTGCTGAGTGTTTGCTTTTTCACTTTCTCCGAGAATCCAGTTCCGGCTGTGTCTATAAAAACAAAATGCTCAACAGTTGATTCTCTTTCTCGCTGAATCACCGAATCGGCAGTTTTCAAGCCTCCTTTATAGAAGTAATCACTTGAGAACTGCATAATCTCAGGATGCATTCGGTATTGTGTCTCCAACATGACCGAGGCCGGAGGAATCTTCATAGCCTTCTCGAATAGAGTATTCTCTAAGCCTTCTTTTGCCGCTTTAAGAGACTTAACTGTTGGCGGCAACTGCAAATGATCCCCAGCCATCACCACTCTGTAAGCCTTACGAATAGCAATCCATGCTGCCGCCTCCAGAGCCTGAGAAGCCTCATCGATGAAAATGGTTTTGAAAACACGGTCATTGACCAATGAGTGAGTAGAGCCCACTAATGTACAGGCAATTACCTGAGCTCTATCCAGTAGGTCTTCGGTAATGTGTTGCTCTATCCTATCTGCATCTTCCTTGAGCAATCTAGCCTCCTTTCTTAAAAGGTCGCGCTGCATGCGCTCGTGGTGACCGAAATTGCGCTTATACTTCCCGGCCATCCTTCGATACTCCTCAGATCGTTTTCTAATCTCTCTTAGCTCTTTGAAGTAAGAATGACTTGAGATTTTCACATCCAGGCTATTTTCGATTACCTCAGGGGTAAGTCTGGCTGGGTGGCCAAGACGAAGCACATCTAGCCCAAGATTATCCAGCTTTTCAACCAACAAATCGACTGCAGCATTGCTTTGCGCACAAACCATTACCTGTCGCTCATTCTTCACCACTTCTTTGATGGCATTTACCAAAGTGGTAGTCTTTCCCGTTCCTGGAGGGCCATGGATTATGGCTACATCTTGCGCATTGAAAATGTTAGTGAGTGCTTTATTCTGACTTTCATTCAAATTGACGGATTGGAACTCAAAACCATTCTTGAATGAAGGCTCCTTGGCACCATAAAAGATCTCTCTTAAGTCGGCTAATCTGCCATGCTCTGCATTCAGCACTTCC
>JABXIP010000534.1 GCA_013373005.1 Cytophagia bacterium
GATGGTGGCAGTGGAGATGGCAACGAGATTTATAACATCTATGATACGGAAACCAAGACCTGGAGCCGACTGCTTGATACTCCATTGACTGATGGACAGGGAGAAATGAATGCCTACCAATCTGAACCTAAAATGATGGAAGATGGCTGGTATCATATGTATTGGGTTTGGCGCGACACACCTGACTGTTCTACCAATCACGATCTTTCGTACATGAAGTCGCCTGACCTAAAGAACTGGCATAATGCCTTTGGTGAGCCCTTGACTTTACCTGCTACACTCGATAAAGAAATGCTGATTGTCGACCCAATTCCTGTGAAAGGAGGAATCATCAATTTGGCAGCCGAACTAGTCTTAGACGAAGAGAACGATCCGGTATTTACCTACCATAAATATGACGCTGTCGGGAATCTGCAGCTCTATACGGCTCAAATTCAGAATCACAAATGGGTATATAAACAAATAACCCATTGGGATTATAGGTGGGAATTCTCTGGCTGGGGCAGCATTAAGTTCGAAGTACTGATTAATGGATTCAGCAAAAGGGCTGATGGCAACTACGAGATTGATTACTACCACATCAAATATGGAGAGGGCACCATTCTTCTGAATGACCAATTTGAACCCATTGGCGAGGTATTAAAGCCGGAAACTGGTGGTTTAGATCTAAAGGTTGAAGGCAGTTTTCCAGGACTTGAGATTCATACCGCTCTTGATGAAGGCAAATCTTCTGATGGTAACTACCGCTATATGCTCAAGTGGGAAACACTGGAAAGAAACAGAGATATGCCTCGCGACAAGCCTTGGCCAGAAGCAAGCCAACTGATGCTCTATAAAATCAGAAAGCCAGACTAAAGGCACTTCTCAATAGCAGGAGTCTAGTTAACATCATTAATAGGTTTCCATTTTTAGAAACTTTTAATTACCTTCATTTGTTAATTCGCACACAATGAGGTTTTTTGAAACAAGGTTCCTAGAAGAGGCCAAATCATTTCTATCTGAGCTAGATTCTAAAACTGTAAGAAAGGTCTTGTATAACATTGATCTGGCAGAACAAACAAATGACCCGAGGTTACTCAAAAAGTTAACATCAGACATTTGGGAATTCCGAACGAGATTCAGCGGCACTCAAATTAGGTTACTGGCCTTTTGGGATAAATCCGACAAACAAGCAACCTTGGTTATTGCAACACATGGATTTATTAAGAAAGTAGATAAGGTACCTCAAAAGGAAATTGACAGAGCGATAAGACTAAAAGAGAAATACTTTGAAAGTAAATGAAATGGCAGCAAAACAATTGAAAACATATAGCCTGTCCGAGATGAAGGACAAATTCATTGGTTCTTCAGGTACTCAAGAAAGAGAAGACTATGAGTATGAATTGCGCATGGAGGTTTTGGGTAAAATGATCAAAGCCGCTCGTCAAGAGCGCCAGCTTACGCAAGAGCAGTTGGGCGAATTGGTAGGAGTGAAAAAAGCCCAAATCTCAAAGCTAGAAAGCAGTGCTAATAGCGCCACCATAGATACCATTCTAAAAGTATTTAAGGCGCTAAGAGCTGAGATCAATTTTAATGTTAAGATTGAGAATGAATTTGTAAAATTAGCCTAGTATTAAACACCAGTCTTAAACTCAAAAAGTACTGTTAGCATACTATTTTGGTTGGCTATCGCTCACATTTTATAAATTATTGGAAATATATCGCTTACATCTGTTAGCGTTATACAACGTTGTGTAGCATTAAAGCAGACAAAATAATATGAGCAGTTTTTTTGAAATTGAATTTTTGGATTCTAAACCCCAAAAGGGCAGAACAAAATTTGGTGGACAACCTAATTGGTTGACAACACCTGAATGGCCAATTAGTAAAGAAACTGGAAATCCAATGCGTTTTATTTGTCAAGTAGATCTGACTGAAATTGGGTATGCAGAAAACAGCTCAAAATTCGCTTACTTATTTATGACAGATGAAGATGAATATGTTGACGGAACTTGGGAAGCCGATGGCGGAGAAAATGCAATTATTTTACAACCAGGAGAAAATCAAGTCAAAACGCAGAATTTAGAAAAAGGGCCTTCGCTCTATAAAATGGTAAAAAAGCTATTTAAGAAAAAATTAGTTCCTCAAGATTTTGAATGCGCTGTAAAATTGACTGAAAAAAAAGAGATAATTGATTATGAAAGTGATGAATTGGATATTAGAAATAAATTTAACGGTGAACCTGTTTTCATTCAGGGAGATGAATATCCTTCTAACGATAAATGGAATTTATTAATCCAACTAGATGCAACTAACGTTCCTTTCTATGTGAATTTCGGTGATGCAGGAGTTGGATATGGATTTATAAACGAAACAAAAAACAAAGCTAAATTTATTTGGCAATGTATGTAATAAAAACACTACACAACAAAATCTAAGCTTCAGGTGGGCTGATAGCTGTCCTCAAGGCTTTTTACTTATCTGCTATCTTCGGTCAAAGCCGACAGATTAGCGTTTGTAAAATCCGCCCGAAGGCTTAGCTAAACCGTTAACCGAACTTCTACTTCCAGCTTCTAGCTTCCGACTTCTCGCCCCTTCTACCTCATCTCGCTTTTCTCATAATACTCCATGGCTTCAGGCAACTTAGCATTGAGTCGGCTTATACGGGTTTCATGAGAAGGGTGAGTAGAAAGGAATTCTGGAGGAGCGCCTCCACCGGTTGCTGACATTCTCTCCCAGAACTTCGGAGCAGAACTAGGATCGTAACCTGCGATGGCCATAAAGATCAAACCTAACTCATCAGCTTCAGACTCGTGCTTTCTGGAGAAAGCCAACATTCCTAATTGAGACCCCATACCTACAGCCTGAAAAACAAGTCGCTGTGCCATAGTTGGATCCTGACCTAAAGCAACAGATCCTAATGAAAGCCCTATCTGCTGAGCATAGGCAGTATTCATTCTTTCCTGACCATGTTTGGCCACTGCGTGGGCTACTTCATGACCCATAACCACTGCTACACCTAATTCATCTTCGCATATTGGAAGAATACCGGTATAGAAAGCCACTTTACCACCAGGCATGGCCCAGGCATTTACCGTGGTATCATTGTCAATCAGGTTAAATTCCCAATCGAAGCCGTCAAGCAAGCTGCTTTGTCCATTATCACTCAAATACTTTTCAATAGCACTTTTAATACGCGTTCCTACTCTACGCACCATTGCTGTTTGCTCTGCATCATTAGATATTTTCACAGAATCGATTACATCTTTGTAAGCCTCTGCACTCATTGCCACCACTTGCTCATCGCTAATTAAGCCAGTTAATTGAGACCTTCCGGTAATCGGAACAGTGGAACATGCCCATGCAGTTACCGCTAAAAGAAAAATAAAAAGACTGAGACGTATATTAGATTTTGCTTTCATGCTTGTTTGTATCTTTATGCATCAAATTTGGACAATCTTAAGGGGTTGTCAAATGACAAGGGAGTATAAATTTATTATCTATTTATAACTCACAATTGTTTCGACACTAAAACTACTCTATGAAAATTATTGCCATTGGCAGAAACTATGCAGCGCATATAGCCGAACTCAATAATGAGAAACCTTCTCAGCCGGTTGTTTTCATGAAGCCGGACACTGCTCTTCTGAGAAATAATGCACCATTTTACTACCCGGAGTTTTCGAAAGACATTCATTTCGAAGTTGAAGTGTTGATTAAAATCAACAGAGAAGGAAAATACATAGATCAGAAGTTTGCCCATAAGTATTACGAAGAGATTGGTATCGGTATTGACTTTACGGCAAGAGATTTGCAGAGTAAGTGTAAGGAAAAAGGGTTACCATGGGAAATTGCTAAAGCTTTTAATGGCTCTGCCCCCATCTCCGAGTTTGTTGCTAAAGAAGGGCATGACTTAAGCAACCTGAACTTTTCACTGAAACAAAATGGAGAGTTGAAGCAGCAAGGGAATACGAGTTTGATGCTTTTTCCGTTCGATGAAATAGTGGCTTATGTATCGAAATTCTTTACATTGAAAAAAGGCGATATTGTATTCACTGGCACTCCTGCGGGAGTTGGTCCGATAGCCATTGGAGACAAATTGGAGGCGTTTATTGAAGAAGAAAAACTATTGGAAGTTGAGATTAAGTAAGAAGTACTTTTTGTGGATATACCTCGTGTTGCTTGCAGCTCCATTGCAAGCTCAGTACGAGAATATTGACAAAGACTACTTTGAATTCCCTATTCAACCACAGAAAGAGAACTTTCTGAGCGGCAATATGGGAGAGCTTAGATCGAGTCACTTCCATGCCGGACTAGATATAAAAACCGATGGCAAGCAGGGTCTGGAGGTACTTTCAGCTGCCGAAGGTTATGTAAGCCGAATCCGTGTTGGTACTGGCGGCTATGGAAACTGTATTTATATTCAGCACCCCAATGGCACTTCAACCGTATATGCCCACCTGCGCAATTTCAACGAAATACTTGCTCAATACACTCTAAAGGAACAATACAAGCGAAAGTCATTTGCAGTCAACCTATTTCCTAGGCGCAACGAATTGGTTGTGAAAAAGGGAGAAATCATTGGTTACTCTGGTAACTCGGGCTCATCAACCGGTCCTCACCTTCATTTTGAAGTGAGAAGCAGCGATCAGAAAGTGCTAGATCCACTTAGAATTGGATTCACCGAGTTCCAGGTGAAAGACAATATTCCGCCTGCCTTGGAACGACTAGCTGTAAAAACCATGAACATCAATGCTCGGGTCAATGACCAGTTCGGACGTTTTGAATTCGATGTAAGACATCAAAACGCTCAAGGCCTGAATACTGACACGATCTATGTTCATGGTCAAGTTGGGATAGAATTGTATGCCTATGACAAATTGAATGGAGCCTCTAATCGCAATGGTGTTCCTCTGATTGATGTCTATGTAAATGACAACCTCTACTTCCGTCAAGACATTGATAGTATAGATTTCGCCCTTCAGAAAAACATTCTTATTCATACTAACTACCAGGCTGAAAGAGAAACCAGAAGAAGATTCAACAAGCTTTATGTCGATGATGGAAACCCTCTTCACTTCTATACAGAGAGAAAAAACGATGGTTTTATCAAGGTTCAGCCAAACGAAGTAAAGAAAGTTCGCATTGAAGCTGAAGATGCCTATGGAAATCATAGCACAGTTTCTTTTGTGCTGAAGGGAGTAGAAAACATCGCCTGCATTTCAGAGCCTATAAAGGTTAGGGATGATTCTTATACCTTGGACAATACATTGATGCTCTTTCAAAAAAGAGACTCCCTGAATAATAAAATTACTGTTTATAATAAAACCGGTTCAGGTGTATATGAACCTTCATACTACAACAATGAGCACAATGTTTATCTCATAGATCTCAGAAAAACATTACCGAAAGAAGTTGTCTATGCTGACGGCTCCAAGCATGAGATTGAGTATGCAGACCGAGTTCCGGCTGCGAGTGAGCACTCTTTCTTGACTGATTCATATTCGCTGAAATTTTCCAAATCTACTCTCTTCGACACCATCTACTTCAGAGCTAAACACTATGTAGATGAAAAAACGAAGCATGATATCTTCCAAATAGATGATGATATTTACCCCTTAAAAGGTGGTATCATTGCACAGCTTCAAATTCTGGGAGAATACGATTCCCTGGAGCAATATCAGGTGTATTCTATAGACAATCCGAGACGCCCTTCATTTGTTGGAGGAAACATCAAGGACGGAAAAATTGATTTCACACTCTATGGATTCGGTAAGTACACGCTTATGAAAGACCTGGAACCACCAATTGTGAAAAAAAGAAGTGTTCAGAACAACATTATTAGTGTGATAATTAGTGACGAACTTTCAGGGATTAATAACTTTGAGGCCAAGCTTAACGGAGAGTGGCTGCTCATGAATTATGAGCCAAAGTTAAATCTTCTTTGGTCTGAACAATTAGACAAAAACAAACCACTCAAAGGACAGTTTGAATTGAAGGTGGCAGATAATGCCGGCAATGAATCAATTCTCAAACTAAACATCGAGTAAAACATGAGTTTACAACCAGGTGATAAAGCACCAGCCTTTGCAGGAATCGATCAAGACGGAAACAGCATTAAACTTTCAGACTTCGCAGGAAAAAAACTAGTTCTGTACTTCTACCCGAAGGACAATACTCCTGGCTGTACAGTTCAGGCTTGTAACCTAAGAGATAACTATCAGGCACTTTTAGATGCAGGTTATGCTGTAGTAGGCATTAGCTCCGATTCCGCTAAAAAACACACCAACTTTATCAAGAAATTCGAGTTGCCCTTTCCACTTATTGCAGATGAAGACAAAAGTATTCACGAACAATTCGGAACTTGGGTGGAGAAACAAATGTATGGCAGAAAGTACATGGGAACTGCCCGTACCACATTTGTAATTGATGAAAATGGCGTGATAGAAGAAATCATCGATAAGGTGAAGACAAAAGAACACGCTGATCAAATTTTAAAATAGAATTCAACAACCCTAAACAATTTTAAGGTGAGCAAAACAAACATTGTAGAACTTGAGCGAATAGCCTCCCAGGTAAGGAGAGATATCGTGCGCATGGTGCATGGAGCCAGCTCAGGTCACCCGGGTGGCTCTTTGGGCTGCACCGACTTTTTGGTGGCTTTATATTTCAACATAATGGACAGAAAAGAAGGTTTTGACATGGATGGTCGAAACGAAGATCTTTTCTTCCTTTCAAACGGTCACATTTCTCCGGTATGGTATAGCGTATTGGCTAGAGCCGGATACTTCGAAACCAGCGAGTTGTCTACTTTCAGACAAATCAACTCAAGAGTTCAAGGTCACCCTGCAACTGAAGAAGGTCTTCCAGGTATCAGAATAGCTTCAGGTTCTTTGGGTCAGGGTCTTTCAGTGGCTTGTGGCGCTGCTCAGGCTAAAAAACTGAACGGAGAAAACAATTTGGTATTCGCTCTTATGGGTGATGGTGAGTTGGAAGAAGGCCAGGTTTGGGAAGCTGCTATGTATGCTGCTCACCACAAAATTGACAACCTGATTGCTACTGTTGACTTGAACGGTCAGCAGATTGATGGCCCTACAGAAGAAGTAATGTCTTTAGGCGACCTAAGAGCGAAGTGGGAAGCCTTTGGATGGCATGTGATTGAAAGCAAGGGTAATGACATGGAAAGCTTAGTTGCCAGCCTTGAAGAAGCAAAATCATTAGCTGGAAATGGAAAGCCAATCATGAACCTGATGCACACAGAAATGGGCTTCGGCATTGACTTTATGGTAGGTACGCACAAGTGGCACGGAATTGCTCCAAACGATGAGCAATTGGCCTCTGCCCTATCTCAATTGGAAGAAACTTTAGGAGACTACTAATTCAACAACATGGCAAAATTTACTTATACAAAGACACAAGACACTAGATCTGGTTTTGGAGCCGGGTTGACTGAATTAGGCAGAACTAACCCCAATGTTGTTGCACTATGTGCCGACCTTGTTGGCTCATTGAAAATGCAGGATTTCATCAATGAAAACCCTGAGAGATTCTTCCAGGTGGGTATTGCTGAAGCGAACATGATGGGCCTTGCTGCAGGTATGACTATTGGTGGGAAAATTCCTTTCACAGGCACATTCGCTAACTTCTCAACCGGTAGGGTTTACGATCAAATTCGTCAGTCAATTGCCTATTCAGATAAGAACGTTAAGATTTGCGCTTCTCACGCAGGTTTGACCTTAGGAGAAGATGGTGCTACTCACCAGATTCTTGAAGACATAGGAATGATGAAGATGTTGCCAAACATGAC
>JABXIP010000049.1 GCA_013373005.1 Cytophagia bacterium
ACGCCCTGTAGTCTTCGTCCAGCTCAAAGGCCTTTTTAATTCCATCAATTGTCTCTTCAGCCAGTTCTCTAACAGGATAAAATGGCTTGGCCGGTACTCTCAGGTTTTCGGTAAGTGCATTTTTGAGTGCCTCAATTCCCAGGCCCGAATGAGAATTTGTAGGAATTATTTTTACTCCCAAGTCAATAGATAAAGACCTGAGATTGAATTTTAATTTTCTTCGCTCTGCTAAATCCATCATGTTCAATACGAGCACACATGGAATTTTCAGATCACGAATTTGGGTAAAGAGAAGAAGGTTTCGCTTCAGGTTGGAGGCATCGGCCACAACAATAATTACATCAGGGTGCTGTGGATGATTGAGATTTAGAAGAACCTCCTGAACAATTTGCTCATCTAATGTTTTTGGGAAGATACTGTAGGTGCCGGGAAGGTCAGTTAACTCAGCAGTTCTTCCGTCAGGTAGTTTGAGCACTCCTGACTTCTTGTCTACAGTTACACCCGGAAAATTACCAGTCTTTTGCTTTAGCCCTGTAAGAAGGTTAAAAAGAGTTGTCTTCCCTGAATTTGGGTTACCTACAAGTGCTATTTTCAGGTCTGCCTTCGATGCCATCTATATTAGCCTTCTATAAGAATGCTAGAAGCTTCCGTTCTCCTCAATGAAAGTTGATAGCCCGAAACCTCTATTGCAACAGGGCCACCCCAGGGAGCCACCAGTTCCAATGAAACTTCTGTGCCGGGCAGACAACCCATTTCCATCAATTTCACCGAAAGTACTTCATCCGTAAAGCCCTTAATTATGGCTTTTTCGTAAAGTTTTAAGTGGGTGACGTTCCTCAACTTTATTTAGATTAATTATAAAGAGCGGCAAGTTAGTGGTCAAAAACGGTTAAACAAAAGGAATAATATTATTTGTAATCAGTGAGAATCCACGCTGAATGCTTGAGGGGTTGCCATGGTACAGAAGTTAGATCTATCTGCTCATCGATTAAGCGAACCTGAGGGTCTCTATTTAGTCTGACGAAGGATTCTGCCCTGATTTCAACATCATCAGATATGCCCTCTTTTTGATAGTATTTTTCAAGATACTGGGCAAATTGCCATATCATATCCGGGTGTCCTGCTAAAGAGCTAGACTGTTTGGGAGTCAGAAACTCCAAAGGCTTTACTGTCCAGGTTGAGTCAGTAGCCAAATCGCGGATCATATAGTTGGTATAGCCCGACTTATAGCGCAGCATCATTCTCCAGGCCAGACGATGACCTTCTTCGGTATAGAAGACATTGCCTTTGTATAGGTGATGGCGTAGCGGTAGATAGAGTTGAAGAATAAAGTAAAGACTGAAAAGGCCTATGAACCCAACACAGCTCGGTGTAAGTGCGGGCAGGCTTTTCTCAATCTGAACAATGGGCTTTTTCTTGAAAAAGATTCTTCTAATGGTTTCCGGCTCAAAGAAGAAAACCATCATGGAAATCATGAGGTATGGAAAAATGCCTATTTGGAAGACAATGGAGTTGAAAAGGTGAAAGCCAATGGCGATAATGAAAGCCACCTTACGGGTTTTCTTCCAAAGCAATAAGTAAATGATTAAACCATCGAACAGAATTCCGCCATAGATAACCATCTGTTGCAACCAGCTTTTTTGAAGTAGCTCTCCTATAAGCCAATAGCCACTTTTCGGTTTAAAATTCATTCCTATGAAGTCTCCATTCAACCAACCGGGGTAGAGTTTGTGAAGGGCTGCAAAAGTGAAAACTATCCACATCTGCAGAATGAAAATGTTGAGGCACCACCTTGGACAGGTGGTAGAAACTACGGAATTCCATCTTCTTGCATCTCTTGAAGTATAGGCATGAGCAGGCACAATCATCATGAAAATGCATAGTAGAATCAATAAGTAATAGTGGTTGTTGTAATGCGACTTTTGCATCCAGTAAACCAGAGTCCATAAAATGGTAAAGGAGGAGATGCCAATGCGGTAGTAGAAACCAAACATTACCATCAGCCCGCAAATGGCCATTAGATAGAAATAAATATACATCCAGGGCCCATCCGGAGGCTGCATCCATTCCAAGCCAATGAGCGTAAAGTTAAACTTGGGATCTATAAGAGCGGACTTTACCCAGCCGGTGAGTGTAGCTCCAAAACTTTCAAGAAAAATGAGCAAGCCAAAGCAGATTCTAAATAGAATGAGTGGTGAATTATCTACAGGTTGGAATTGTGCTTTTAACCAGTTCAATTGAATTGAATTAATCATTACAATTTACAGTTATATAAGCATGGCGAAAAGCAAAAAGAAAGCTTTAAAGCAAGACAAGATTTCTGAGGAACCGGAAAAGAGCAAAAAGCAACCGCCACATTCGGAAGAAGAAGATTTCGATTTTGGCGGTTTCCCCAAGGATGTGAGCCTTAAGCGCAATATGGGTTGCGGAGGCTGATTATTCTGAATAAAAAACTCTTCTCACCCTTCCACTCACGTTTGTAAGTATTTCATACGGAATGGTGTTGGCCCAGCACGCCAATTCGGAAATAGAAGGCGAGTTTCCAAAAACAACAACTTCGTCACCCTCTCTGGCAGCAATGTCTGTTATATCAATCATGGTCATATCCATGCAGACATTACCTATTGTTTTGGCCTTTTGTCCATTGATGGAAACATAAGCATTTCCATTGCTGAATACCCTCAGGTATCCATCTGCATAACCTATGGCTATTACGGCTATTCGCATATCTCTTTCTGCTTTACCCTTTCTTCCATAGCCAATACTTGAACCTGCCCTTACTTCTCTGATCTGAGAGATGGTAGTTTTAAGCTGAGCTGGTTTTTGCAATTTGTCATGGTATTTGTGATTGACTTCTACCCCGT
>JABXIP010000163.1 GCA_013373005.1 Cytophagia bacterium
AAATCGCAAAGCTTTTTAACAGGCATAACATGACCTGTCCAGTTAATGATGTGCGTAATATGCAGCACTTTGGTTTTAGGAGTTATGGCTTCCCGATACTTTCTAATTACCTCCTCATCGCTTTCCACAGGAATATCAAGATCGAGCCATTTGAGTACAATTCCGTCTCTTCTTTCACGCTGTCTCCAGGCATTCATCATGTTGGGATAGTCGTACTTCGTTAGAATCACCTCATCACCTGCTTTTAGGTTTAAGCCGAAGATCACCGTATTTACCGCTTCGGTGGTGTTTCTATTGATAGCCAGTTCATCCGCCTCAGTTCCAGCCAGGTGAGCTAGTTTGGCTCGAAGAGGCTCTCTTCCTTGATCCAGGATTCTCCACATAAAGTAAGAGGGTGCTTCATTACAATAAGTATAGAAGCGATTGGCCGCATCTTGCACCACTTTTGGTTGAGGACTAACACCTCCATTATTCAAGTTAATAATTGTGCTTGAGGTAGTATAGGCCTGCTGAATGCGTTTCCAAAGTTCTTCATCTTGGGCAGCAGCTTCAGGAGACAGTGTATTAAGCTGAAGCAAGGCATCTGAGATGTCTTCTGCCAATGATTTCTGAAAAAAAGAGGAAAGAGAAAGTGTACCTGCTGTAAGGAATGATTTTCTAAAAAATGATCTTCTGTTGCTCATGAATCCCTAATTGAATCATTCAAAATAGGGAAATTAGATTGTCTTTGAAAGGTGGTTTATGCCATTCCCTTGTCGCGCATCTTCATGAATTCAATATAGCGTCTTCTGGTGGCTACAATGAATCCAAAGATCATTACCAATGTGCCGATCCAAAGGATATTAATTTGAGGCTTTTCAATGGCCTGAAGAATGATCCAGTCTTTTTGAGTTGTTTCAATACCTAACTCAATGGATCCATCTTCCGGGTTGATATTTTCCAGAGTAACTCTGGAAGCTATTTCCTGATTTACTTCAGCAGGCCTGGCCACATTGTTGTCTTTGATTACAAATTTCGGCTGCAAATACAATCTCTGATTCTCCTCCACTAGTACCTCAATATTGGCTTGAACGGCAGCATCATTTGGGCCGATATCAGCAAAGTTTACTGTAGGAATTCTTTCCAATCCCCTAAATTCGGCCACATAATCATTAATGAAGAATCTTTCTCCGGGCTGAATGGTAATGATTTCCTTTTCGCTCCACTCGGTAAATTCATCGTCAAAATCGGACTGAAGCGCCACGAAGGTGTATAGATCTCTGTTCCACTGTTTTTTGATATCTGGGGAAACTACTGTTTGACCCATATCCTCATTTGTCTGGGTTCGAGGGAATAGAGTGAATTTTCTTCCAGTGTTTAAAGAAGTATATTCCACTTCGTGATAAGTGTTTTCCGGAACGCGGAAATATAAGGTGTCACCGGCAGCTGCATACTGTTTTCCTGCCTGTGAAATACCAACTCGTGTGACTTTATAATGTGGATTTCCAGTGTCATCAAGAAAAGATTTCTTCACATAACCAGGAATGCCCTCGGCTTTCATTCCTTCACTTTTGTATAGGAGAGAATAGCCTGCCATAGGCTTAGGATCATTCAGAAATAACACCACATTGTTGGTGTTTTGCTCTTCCGTGAACTCTCGGCTAATGATGGTTGTGTTCTTAGAAATCACATTGGAATATCCTTCTGAGAACATAATTCCAATGAGCATCATAGCAATACCAATGTGTGCAATGGAACCTCCGGTTAATTTGTAACTACCTGATTTAATCAGGTCTATCATTATTTTCAGATTAGACACTACTGAGTAGCATCCCGCCACCAAAACAACTATGTAAACCGGGTTGTAGATATCCTCCAGTACGAAAATCAATGCTGAAAGTACTAAGGCGATAAGCACTGGAAAGGTCATTGCCGTTTTTAGCTTATCCTTGTCCATTTTCTTCCAGAAGAAGAATTGGCCTGTTCCGGAAAGGAGGGCAATACCAATACCAAACCACACCTGCCATTTAGAATAAAACTCCACCTGATTGGTTGGAGGAGCCAGGCTGGCATAACCTCCAAATAGCTCGACAATTTTATTGATTACAGGAAATGATGTTGGAATCAATACCTGAAAAGACATGAGGCAGAGCACTAAGGCTCCTATGAAAATCCAAAATTCCCTTGAGTAGGTAGAGGCCTCTTGATCAGAAGTAGGTAGTTGTTTCCATACTCTTGCGGCTATGAAGATAGATGCCACAATAAAGAAAAGGAGATAGATTAAAAGTTGGCCTGAAAGTCCTAAATCGGTAAATGAGTGAACCGATGTGTTTCCTAAGATTCCACTTCGTGTAAGGAAAGTGGCATAAAGAATCAGAATGAAGGTTGAAATTACTAGAACGATGGAGGTCTTTAATGCAGTATCATTCTTCTTGAAAATGATCATGGTGTGCATGCTGGCAATCAACACTAGCCAGGGCACATATACCGCATTTTCAACCGGATCCCAATTCCAGTATCCGCCAAAGTTGAGTGTTTCATAAGCCCAATAGGCTCCCATCACAATGGCAGTTCCTAGAATTACTCCTCCAAAGATTGTCCACGGAAGAGCCGGGCGAATCCAATCTTTGAAATCTCTTCTCCATAGACCAGCGATACAAAAGGAGAAAGGAATAAGTGTTAGAGCGAAGCCTAGGAAAGTCATTGGTGGGTGGATGACCATCCAATAATTCTGAAGCAAGGGGTTTAGGCCGGTACCATCATTAGGGATAAAATCAGGATTGATGAGGAATCTTGGGTCAGCCATTACATCTCTCATCAAGAGGAATGGCGATGAACCTAGTTTGAAGTCTCCAATTACCACCCCAAGAATCATGGAAGCAAGAAAGGCCTGAACTGTTGCAAAAACAGTCATAACGGGAGCTTCCCATTTTTTATTCGTTTTTATCAGTATAAAACCTAAAAGAGCATTCCAGACTGCCCAGATTAGGAAACTTCCTTCCTGTCCTTCCCAAAAACAGGCGATCATGTAATGAACCGCCAAATCTTTTGATGCATGAGACCAGGCATAATGGTACTCAAAGTAATT
>JABXIP010000486.1 GCA_013373005.1 Cytophagia bacterium
AAATATTGTCTAAAGGCTTTATTTGAAAGTGGCAGTAGACAATCATGGTTGAATGATAATTTTTTTAGTGACTTTTCGGCCATCTTCTGCTTTTATTCTCAGTAGGTAAACTCCGCTGGAGATTGAGCCAAATTGAAGTTCCGTAACTACAGAATGTTGGATTGGAATACTCTCTTCAATCACTCGACCGTTAAGGTCAATAACGTCTAGCATCCCATTGGTATTAGCTAGAACCCGAATGAGGTTTGATGATGGATTGGGTGATATAGATACACGAAGCTCATTTTCCACAGAACCGTCACCTGATACATTTCTGAGAAAATAAAGTCCTCCTTTAGATGTTCCAATCATAATGGATGAAACGCCATCCCCATGTAAGTCTGCGGCAGTAAGACTGTTGGCTCGCCCAAAATTCGACTGAAATAGTTCTTCATTGAAAAGCATCAAATTCTGGTTGATCTCCGATTTTTGAAAATGCTCATCTGCCTGATCTGTATGTAGAGTTAGCTTGCCTTCGCTATCTATGCTGAGCAATTGAGGGTTACTGTTCGAATCGAATTGTCCAATGGTTACGGATAGATTCTGCTTGGTGAAATCATCAGAAAAGCCTCCAAAGGCCGTTTCTTCAGAAAAGGTTGAATTGCCTTCATTGAAGTAAGCAATCAGGTTGCCAAATTGCTGGCCAATGAGCACGTCTGGTAAACCATCTTTATTCAGGTCATAAACAAATGGACTACTGGCTTCACTTGCCTCAAAATTGAGGTCTGTTATGTTCCCAAAATTGCTATTGCCGTCTCCTGGCTTAAGAAATACCCTTGAGTCTAGTGCCCCTACTTTGGCTTGGAATACCAGATCAATATGGCCATCGCTGTTTAGGTCTGCAAACTGAGGTTTGATATGGCTATAGCCTAGTGCGGAAATATTGCCAAAATCAGTCTCTATTAGCTCAAAAGAAGGGGTGAACTGATTTCCTGTGTTTTCATATAGCCAAATGGTTCCGGTGAAAGCCCCATTCATCTGAGTTCCGGTGTTACCAATAAACAGGTCTAGGTCACCGTCTTGATCGTAGTCGTAGAATGTGGGGAAGGCGTCTTCGCCAACATCAATCATTTCGTTTTGAAGGAAGGCAGCCGAATTGCCAAAGCTCGGTACCTGGTTATTTGTAGCATTGAGGAAAGCGGCTATTTGAGATTTAAAATTGACCAGATTACCGGCATTGTTGTCAATATTGGTAGACATGATTAAATCCAGAACTCCATCAAAATTAATGTCTTCTAAAAAGGCCGAAGGAAAGAACTGAAAGTTGACGGGTTCTGAAGTGGGATAAAGCTCAAATGAGGTCATTAATGCTTGCGATGAGTTGCCATCATTTCTCAAGAAATAGAGGTTTTCACAGAGTTCGTCTGAAGTAATGATGTCAATGTCTCCGTCATTATCTACATCGAAAGGAAGGATTGTCTTACCGCCCGCATGTAGAATTTCTTCCTGCTCAGAAGGCTCACTGACTAGGTTGCTGAAACCACCGCTGGTTGGGCAAGGTTGTCCGAATGAAAAATCGTTGCAACCACAGTCGAAGAAATCTCCCCATGACCGAGTCACTCTGGTGAATGTAAGATTTCCGCATGTGCCCTCATTCTGGTAATAATCTACTGAACCAGCACTACCAAAACGGTAAGTAAGTATGTCCATAGCTCCATCTCCATTCACATCTGCAATGCCCGGAATATCTGTGGCAGCCACTTGAATGTTAGAGCCAGCATCCCAGGTGAGAAATTCACTGGCTAATTCCCATGAAAGAGTTTCTCCTAAACTCCCATTTCTGTATACCTTAATGCCTAATGCTGTACTGGTGAATAGGTCTTTCTTTCCATCGCAGTCAAAATCTTTCAATATGAGCCAATTGAAGACATCTTCAGGGAATTGATTTTGGTATTCAGGGCTAAATACCCATTGATTATTAAGGTTGAGATAGGTGCTGATGCTTCTGGAAATTCTATGAAAAATGACTAAGTCTGGTTGACCATCTCCGTTTAAGTCCATACTCTGAAATTGAGCAGAATTTAATCCGCCTTCGAAAGCTCGAGGTAGTGAACTGCCATTTTGAGTTACTTCAATTCCTTGGTCGAACTGAAATTGGACCTGAGAGAAGGCTGATAGCGATAAAACAAGAAGAATTGCTGTGGTTATGGATTTCATCAACAGTATTCAGGTTGCTAAGTTAAGATCAAGCCAATAGAATAACGTAATTTCTAACCGATTGATATTAAATTCGGCAGCAAGAACTCATACTCATGATTGATCAACTCTATAAAATATTCTTACAAAGTTCCGGGGTGTCCACTGATACACGTACCGTCAGGGAAGGGAATCTGTGGTTTGCATTAAAAGGACCGAACTTCAATGCCAATAAATTTGCTGAAAAGGCATTGGAAGCTGGGGCCTTAGCAGTTGTAGTAGATGATCCTGAATATGCAGTAAATGATCAGTGTCTTTTGGTGGAAGACGGTTTGAAGGCATTACAAGAGTTGGCCAATCACCACAGAAACCAGTTCGATGTACCTGTATTGGGTATTACAGGTAGTAATGGCAAAACTACCACCAAAGAATTGGTGAGAGATGTATTAGCTCAAAAATTTAATGTGCTGGCAACAATAGGCAACCTCAACAATCACATTGGCGTGCCTCTTACCTTGCTCAGGTTAACAAATGAAACTGAATTTGCCATTATAGAAATGGGAGCCAATCATCAGCTGGAAATAGCCAACCTGTGCCGAATAGCTGAACCGGAGTATGGATTGATTACCAACATAGGTAAGGCGCACCTCGAAGGCTTTGGAGGAATTGAAGGGATCTTTAAGGGTAAAACAGAGTTGTACGACTTCATTGCAGCAAAAGGTGGGAGTCTTTTCGTGAATTCCAGAAACCAGCAATTGCTGACAAAGGCAAAGGCCTTAGTGAAGGAGGTTGTTTCCTTTCCTGATAAGTCAGATTACTTTACGGCTATTTTATTGTCTAATGAGCCCTCTGTTTCTTTGAGGGCCTTTTCACAGGAAACAGAAACACACTTAAGCGGGGTTTACAACTATGAAAACATCTGTGCGGCCCTTTGTATAGGAAAATACTTTGGTGTAGATGAGGCGAGAGCATTAAAAGCGGTGGCTGAGTACAGGCCTGAAAATAATAGATCGCAGATTCTGAAAAGAGGTTCCAATACAATTCACCTCGATGCATACAATGCTAACCCAACTTCAATGAGCCTTTCGTTACAAAACTTTGCGGCAATAAGGGGTGCTAAAGTGGTTATTCTTGGAGATATGTTCGAGTTGGGTGAAGCTGCTCCTGAAGAACATGCTGCTATTGGAGAACTGACCAAAACATTAAAGCTAGATGAGGTGATATTCTGTGGCAAGCTCATGCTCTCGGCTCATCAGGCCAATCCTGACTCATTGTATTTTGAAAGCAAGGCTGATTTGGCTGACCATCTTACTGCAAACAAAAGAACGGAGACATCTTATCTGGTAAAGGGCTCCAGAGGAATGAGTTTGGAGAGTTTGGTAGAACTGCTGTAAAAAAATAGAGGGACGGCACCACCCATCCCTCAACCTCAACCTAAGAATCAGTGACTGAGCTGCTTAACCGTTAAACAATAGTCACCTTAATTTTAAATGTTATTTGACCTTGAAATGATCCCACGGCTATCTTCAGTTAAGAACCTGATTTTGGGCTACTCTTATAGTCATAAGCTCTATTTCTCTAGTCATTGTACCCTTAATACTCTTGATGCTAAGAATACCCTACCCTTATTGAATGAAAATGGGAATGGAGTTTCTAGTCGATTAAAGCAGGCCTGTAAATTTTTCTGAAATATTTTCAGCAAGCCATTTGCAATATTGAAAACCGATGCTACCTTTGCACTCCGATTTACACAAAAGCTCTCCAAAAAGAGCAGTAAATTAGGAAAAGGGCGCTTCCCCGATAGCTATCGGGGCAGTTGATTCTAAAGAGTTAGGGCGCTTAGCTCAGTTGGTTCAGAGCACCTCGTTTACACCGAGGGGGTCGGGGGTTCGAATCCCTCAGCGCCCACAAAAAGAAGGCTTCCGTATGGTGGCCTTCTTTTTTTATGCCTTACTTAGTGCTTGTCAGTCCTGTTTGCCAATGGTTTGAGCTTGTTTAAGTCAAAAGCCACTTCGCTAGGGTAAATTCTATTAAGGAACAACTCGGTCAATCCTCTCAAGGAATTCTACTATCTTTCCCTTAATGATCAAGCGGCTTTCACTTCTGGTTATTCTCATTTCTCTTTTCGGTTGTTCTGAAGAAGCTTCCAAGAGCCCTAACATCATTCTCTTTTTTGTTGATGATATGGGTTGGCAAGACACGTCTGTGCCCTTTTGGTCGGAGCAGACCTATTTCAATAAGCGATATCATACGCCTAACATGGAAAGGTTGGCCACTGAGGGAATGAAGTTTACCCAGGCTTATGCAACATCTGTGTGTTCTCCAACCAGAGTGAGTCTAATTACGGGAATGAATGCCGCTAGACATCGAGTGACTAACTGGACACTTGAAAAGGATGTTCAGCCCGTGGCTGACGACCAGTTTCTTCAGCAGCCAGATTGGAATGTTAATGGGCTAAGTCCGGTTGCTGGACTTCAAAACACTGTTTTTGCTACCCCATTTCCTCAATTATTGAAAGATGCAGGTTATCAAACCATTCATGTAGGAAAGGCTCACTTTGGTGCAATTGGTACACCGGGAGCTGATCCTTTAAACCTTGGGTTTAACGTTAATGTGGCTGGCCATGCGGCAGGAGCTCCGGGAAGCTATTATGGTTCTCAGAATTTTGGTAACGATAATAACAAATCAGTTTGGGCGGTGCCGGGCCTGGAGAAGTATCATGGTCAGGATGTTTACCTTTCAGAGGCTTTAACACGAGAAGCAATTCTTCACGTAGAAGAGTCTATCATTGCCGAAAGGCCATTTTTCCTGTACATGGCACATTATGCTGTTCATACACCCATACAGGGAGATAATAGGTTTCTTCAGAAATATTATGATTTGGGAATTGATTCTACTGAAGCTAAGTATGCTTCGATGGTCGAAGGAATGGATAAAAGCCTGGGTGATTTAATGGATTTACTTGAGAAAGAAGGCATTGAAGATAATACCATTATAATCTTCATGTCTGATAATGGGGGCTTAAGTGCAGTTGCCCGTGGAGGTGAAAAGCATACTCATAATTATCCATTGAGTAGCGGAAAGGGGTCTGCTCGAGAAGGTGGTATTCGAGAGCCGATGATTGTCAAATGGCCTGAAAGAGTAAAAGCTGGAACGACCACCTCTAGCGCGGTAATTATCGAGGATTTTTTTCCAACCATTCTTGAGATGGCTGGTGTAGACGAATATAGAACTTCTCAGGTGGTCGATGGAATGAGCTTTAGCAAGGTATTAGAAGGAGCTCAAGGCGATCATGAACGACCGCTGTTCTGGCATTATCCGAACCGTTGGGGGCCTACCGGGCCGGGAATTGGTTCAACAAGTACGGTTAGGTTAGGCGACTGGAAACTAATTTATTATCACAAAGACCGTTCTTTCGAACTCTTTAACCTCATTGATGACATTTCAGAATCAAACAATTTGGTATCTGCCAACCCGGCAAAGCTTCAAGAACTTGCCCAGGTTTTGACCGATTATCTCATCTCCGTAGATGCTCAAATGCCCATTGATAAATCAACAGGTAAGACGGTTGAGTGGCCGGTTGAGGCAATCGATAGATGAGCTCGAACATATAAATGGGGCTCTACTGCTCAGCTACAGCCACTCCTACGAAAGAATCGGCCGTTCCGTAATACATAAACCACTTCCCTTTAAAAGGCACTAATGCTTCAAGAAAGGTAGTTCCTGCAGCATACTGCCCTGTGGTTTCATGTGGAAGTGTAGGGCAGATAAATGGTTCATCCATTCTGGTGATGAATTTGGAAGGGTCCTTTAAATCGAAAAGTGCCTGGCCGCCACAATAGGTGCCCTTGGCAATATCAGGGTCTGCAATATCTCCTTCGTCATTCTTGCCATTATAGATCAGTAGAATTCCTTGTTCTGTGAGTAAGGCAGGAGGCCCTGGTTCAGTAAGGAAGCTATCGAAATAGCCCGCTCGAGTTTGCATTACGATGGCTAGTTCATCACCATCCGTCATTGGAGTCCAATTAATGAGGTCGTCAGAAGAGGCAAGGTTTACGCCACGCTCACCGAAGTACATCCAGTATTTCCCGTTCACCTTGGCTGCAATGAGCTCATCTCCTTTTCTTTCAGTTACAATCGAACCGGACTTACTCCAGGTATTGACAAATTTTCCATCGAAAGCATTTAATAATGCAGGGCCATGTTTTGTCCAGTTTTTTAAGTCTTTGCTTGATGCAATGGACAATCTGGCCACATCTTGATTCCAAGAGGTATAGGTCATGATATAGGTGCCGTCTGCTCTTTTTACTACTCTTGGGTCTTCACATCCACCTGGGTAGTCCCACTGAAGGCTAGTCGAGTCTGGATACAAAACTGGCTGTTCAAACTTGTTAAAGTTCATACCATCGGTGCTCCAGGCTAATCCGATTCGAGAGGTTCTTCCACCTAAATATGCTTTTGGATTATCTTCAGCACGGAAGAACATAAATACCGTGTCGTTTCTAACTACGGCAGCCGGATTGAATACATCAGCTTTTTGCCAGGCTACTAGACTATCAGACAATGGGTCTTGGAATTGATATTGTCCATCGGCTTTCATGATGGGGTTGAACTCAGGTTTTTCGAAACCTGTCAACCAAGCCGATTCTTCTTTCTTCGAGCAACCGAGAAGAACCAGAAGGGATAGTAGTAAGTACTTTTTCACCCTAAAAGTTAGCTAAATTATATTTCTGAAGGTATATGATTTAGGATAGATTGGTTTTGTTCTGAGTGAACATCACCTGAAACTACTAAGGTGCCTTTTACTCCTTCTTTTGTTTCCAAAGCGAAAAGTATAGATTCATCATCAGGGTTGGTCATTCCGTCAAACCTGTATCTGTTTTTTATTGTCAACTCCGAAGGAGTTAATGTTTTGCCTGTAGAGGTCATGCTCAAGCCATTGTTTGTCAACCTAAATTGTTCCTTATATCCTTTATCGCTTAGGCGATTCATTACTACTGAAAGCGTATCTTCATTTGTTTTCATCATACTTATTCAACAAGTCAAACACTTCAATGTTTATTGTTGAAAGCATAAGTCGTTGTAATCCAACATTCAAGAAAGACCGTAAATTTCGACATGAATATCAGTGTAATCATTCCAACACTTAATGAAGCTCTTATCATTGGAGATCAGATTAGATCGATCCGATCGAAGGCTGGTGAGGCAGAATTGGAGATTATTGTAGCAGATGCTCATAGCGATGATGATACTGCTTTAATAGCCACCGATGCCGGTGCTAAAGTTGTTTTGGTAGAAAAATGCTGCCGAGCCAGGCAGATGAATGCCGGAACCGAATTGGCTACTGGAGAAATTCTCTATTTCGTTCATGCCGACCTTACTATTCCGGATTCATTTGTTGATGACATTTTGAATGCAGTAAAAGAAGGTAAGCAATATGGCTGTTATCGTGTCACGTTCGATCGATTTAACAGAGGCCTAAATTTCAATAGTAGGCTTTCTGGCTTGCAAGGGATATTTTTTAGGGGAGGTGACCAGACTTTATATATGACCAAAAAGCTTTTCCTTAAAATTGGTGGTTTTGACGATAACACCGTCATTATGGAAGATTATGAGATACTGCTTAGAGCTCGTAGATATGAGAAAATCAATATTATGCCCGCCAAAGTGATTATTTCAGGCAGAAAGATGGAGCAAAATAATTACTTCAAAACCAACCTTATCAATGTGCTGGTGTTCTGTCTTTTCTTTCTGGGTGCTTCGCAGAAGACTCTGGTGAATATATATAGACAACAGGTGAAGGGGTCTAAATACCGCCTGTAGATTTTGACTGATAAAAGTCTAAGTGTCTTTTCTTTCCTTGTAAACATTTGACATATTTAATGATCTGAGACAAAGAATTTTAGTTTGTCCAATCATCATTAAAATGAACGTACTACTTAGTTATCCTATATTTCCCACTAGTTTTTGGTCGTTTGAGAAAGCTGTTCAAGGCATTGGTAAGAAGGCATTTATGCCTCCATTGAGTCTTGTAACTGTGGCTGCTTTACTTCCTCAGGAATGGAGTTTCCGATTGAGAGATAGGAATATTGAAGAGGTAAGTGAAGAAGACTGGGAGTGGGCCGATATGGTAATGTTCTCAGGTATGATTGCTCAGAAAGAAGACTATTTAGGGCAAATTCGGGAGGCTAAGAGGAGGGGTAAGCCAGTGGTTGTAGGTGGTCCATATGCCACTTCCCTGCCAAACCATATGTTGCAGGCTGGTGCCGATTTTCTGGTACTAGATGAAGGTGAGTATACTGTTAACCTTTTTGTGGAGGCTATAAAAAGAGGTGAAACTTCCGGAATCTTTAGATCGAAGGATAAGCCCGATGTAACGCTGAGTCCGGTGCCTAGATATGATTTGTTGGATATGAGTGCATATTTCCTGATGGCCATTCAATATTCAAGAGGCTGTCCTTTTCAGTGTGAGTTTTGCGATATCATTATTCTCTATGGTCGAAAGCCGAGAACAAAAACTTTCAGTCAGGTTGAAAAGGAATTGGATGTTCTTTTCGATTTAGGCTGGAGAGGCGGAATCTTCTTTGTCGATGATAACTTCATTGGGAACAAACGAACTGTTAAGCCCTTCCTAGAAAAGCTTATCGACTGGCAAACGAATAAGGGATACCCTTTCAGCTTCACTACCGAGGCTTCTATAGATATGGCTCAGGACGATCGCCTACTGGAGCTTATGGCTTTGAGTAAATTTTCTACTGTGTTTATCGGTATAGAAACGCCAGATACGGATAGTCTGGCGCTTACGCTGAAGCATCAGAATAACAGGAAGCCAATGAATGAGTCGCTGGAGAAGATTGCTAAGTCGGGACTCAGAATTATGGCGGGCTTCATTATTGGCTTCGATGATGAGAAGAAGGGTGCAGGCGAACGTGTTTTCCAATTCGCTACGGAGAATGCCATTCCTGGAGTGACATTTAGTATGCTTCAGGCTTTGCCTGGAACTGCACTGTGGGATAGGTTGAAAGAGAGTGGAAGGCTTTTGGACGATGCTAATCTGAATCAGACCACTTTGCTGAATTTTGTACCAACCCGCCCAATAGAAGAAATAGCAGAGGAATATGTTGAGGCCTTCTGGAAGCTTTATGAACCTAAGGTTTATCTGAAGAGGGTTTTCGATCATTTTATGATGGTGGGTCAGGCCGAAGTACACCGCAATCCTGAACTTAGAGCTAAGCTTAGAAACCAACATAAAACAGATGCTGGCTACAAGGGTATAATCTTTACCCTGAAGTTGATTTTTAAGCTTGGTGTTCTGAGAAGTACCCGCTTTGTGTTTTGGAAATACGCCTATCTTATGATGAGAAGAAATCCTGGGGGGATTGGGAACTATGCGACATTCGCAGTTTTTCTAGAGCATTTTATTCCTTATCGCAAAATGGTGAAGAAGGAAATTGAGGAGGCACTACAAGCTCGTATAGACGGCAGAGTTAAAGTACTGGAAACAGATATCGAACTTTCCAAAGACTTGGCAGAGGAAGTGGAATGGTATAAAGCCAGCTAATAAAAAAAGCAGCCTTTTCAGACTGCTTTCTCTTAATTCGTAATGGCTAATTTTTAATTCAACCAAGTGAAGCTAACTTTTCCTCCAAGACTTTGATTTTGGACTCTGCATCAGCTTGCTTCTTTTTCTCATTAGCTACTACCTGCTCGGGAGCACCGCTAACAAACTTCTCATTGCTCAGTTTTTTCATTACACTATTCAGAAATCCCTTGGTGTATTCCAACTCCTTGGTTATTTCCTCTTTTTCGGCCGCAACGTCAATTGAGCCTTCAGGCAATGGCAGATAGAATTCATCAGACTTGATCACGAAGCTAATGGAGTTTTCAACCTTCTCTTCTGTGAATTTCAGGTCTCCGATATTACAAAGCTTCTTAATGGTGCCGGCAAATCTTTGATAAGCCTCCTGCTCTTCGGCTTTGATGTATAAGTCAAGCGAATCTTTCGGAGAGATACCTTTGCTGCTTCTGGCATTTCTGATCTGCGAAATCAATTCAAAAGCTGTTTCAGCATTCTTAGTTAATCCCTCATCTGTGCCGCCAATTACCGGCCAGGCAGAAACAATGATGTCTTGTCCTTCACTTCTGTCTCTCATTTCAGACCAGATTTCTTCCGAAATAAATGGCATAAAAGGATGCAAGATCTTCATGATCTTCTCGAAGAAGTTCAGAGTCACTTCATAAGTTGCCGGATCGATGGGCTCACCATAAGCAGGCTTAATCATCTCCAGATACCATGAACAGAAGTCATTCCAGATCAGCTTGTAGGTAGACATCAAAGCATCTGAGATTCTGAACTTGTTGAAGTGGTCTTCAATTTCAGCCAAAGTCTCATTGAATCTTGAGTCGAACCATTGAATGGCTACAGTATTTTCTCCCGGTGTTGAGTTACCCTTTACTTCCCAACCTTTCACCAGACGGAAGGCATTCCAGATTTTATTCGCGAAGTTTCTTCCCTGTTCAACCAGTTTTTCATCGTACAACAGGTCATTGCCTGCAGGAGATGAGAAGAGCATTCCAGTTCTAATGGCGTCTGCTCCATAATCTTTGATAAGGTCTAGCGGATCAGGAGAGTTGCCGAGCGACTTAGACATTTTTCTTCTTTGCTTGTCCCGAACAATACCGGTTAGGTATACATGTTTGAAAGGCTTCTCATCCATGTATTCATATCCAGCGATAATCATTCTAGCTACCCAGAAGAATAGAATTTCAGGAGCGGTTACCAATACAGAAGTTGGGTAGAAGTAATCCAAATCGGCATTCTTTCCCTTAATGATTTTGCCTGTTTCTTTGTCGAAGCTTTCATCAGCAAAGCCTCCGAAAACTTCCATCGGGAAAATCCATGATGATGCCCATGTGTCTAATACGTCTTCATCTTGATGTAAGTCTGCGGCTGTCAAATCATTAGTCCCTGACTTCTTTCTGGCCAATTCAACGGCCTCTTCCAAGCTTTCAGCAACAACATAGTCTTCATCACCTGCTCCGTAGAAATAAGCCGGAATTCTATGTCCCCACCACAATTGACGAGAAATACACCAGTCGCGTACATTCTCCATCCAGTGGTTGTAAGTATTCTTAAATTTCGATGGAAGCAGCTCTACTTCATCGTCCATTACCACTTTGTGAGCGGTTTTGGAAATATCTTTCATGTTGATGAACCACTGCAGAGAAAGTTTTGGCTCAATTACAGTATTGGTTCTTTCTGAACGACCGATTTTTGTAGTGAACTCCTCGAAGCCCATCAAAATACCGGCTTCGTCAAGGTCTTTGATAATCTGCTTACGAACAGCGAATCGTTCCATACCTACATACGCAGGAACACCACACTTTTCATTCAGTGTACCGTCAAGGCTGATGGTGTCAATCACCTCAAGGTTATGTCTCTGACCGATTTCGTAGTCATTCGGATCGTGAGCAGGCGTTACTTTAAGGCAACCTGTTCCGAATTCGATGTCTACATAATCGTCTCCAATAATTGGCACTTCGCGATTTACAAATGGAACAATGGCCTTCTTGCCAATTAAGTGCTTAAAGCGCTCATCCTTCGGGTTTACCGCAATACCGGTGTCACCCATAATAGTTTCAGGGCGTTGTGTAGCGATGACAAGTGTCTCGTCAGAGTCTTTAATCTTATACTGAACTTTGTAAAGCTTAGAAGCTTCTTCCTTATCGGCATAAATCACCTCTTCGTTGGAAACAGTGGTTTGAGCTTCCACATCCCAGTTTACCATTCTCCATCCACGGTAGATGTAGCCTTTTTTGTATAGGTCAACAAACACTCGGATTACAGCCTTATAATAGGCATCATCCATCGTGAAGGCTGTGCGATCCCAGTCGCATGAAGCACCTAGCTTCTTAAGCTGCTCGAGTATGATTCCACCATATTTCTCTTTCCATTGCCAGGCATGCTTCATGAATTCATCGCGGCTAAGGTCAGATTTCTTAATGCCTTTTTCGCGAAGCATTCTTACTACTTTGGCTTCAGTGGCGATAGAGGCGTGGTCTGTGCCCGGAACCCAAAGGGCTTCTTTACCTTCCATTCTGGCTTTACGAATGAGTACATCCTGAATGGTATTGTTGAGCATGTGGCCCATGTGCAATACACCCGTCACATTCGGTGGGGGAATGACTACAGTAAATGGTTCTTTCTCTGGGTTGACCTTGGCTTTGAAATAGCCTTTGTCCATCCAGTGCTGATACCATTTGTCTTCTACCTTTTGCGATTCGTATTTACTCGAAAGTGACATGTATTTGTAAGCTTAAAAATTGAGGTGCAAAAATAGGGGGAAAAGCTGGAAGCTGGAAGCTGGAAGCTGGAAGATTGATTGGCTTTACCAGTTTTATGTTTAATGTTTTAAGTTTCAAGTCGGATTCTACCCCGGCCCTAAAGGTTGCCAACCGGCAAAGCCAAGGATGAGAGATGGAATTTTCTCAATGAGGGACGAAAGTCCCCTTCAGGGGATTTAGGGGTGCCACTTTGAACCTTGAACTTAAAACTAAGAACCCATCCTAATCCTCCAATTTGTAGGGTAGTAGTTGTTTACTCTTTGTTGAATCCGGTTCGCCCAGCCCAACCCCAGGCCTCTGTAGGTAATCAGGTTCCAGCCATTGGGCATGGCTTCAAAGTCGAAATTCTCTTTGCGGAGGTAGTTCAGAGCCTCTTCCAGATTCAATTCAAAGGTTGAAAGTTGTGTGTGATCTAGTGCTGTTGAAAAGGCCAGTCCTTCGTTTGGAATCAGTTTTTTGCCTTTGAGTCGGCCAATATTAATGCCTTCAGAAATGATGTAGAGGTTTGAGTTGAACTCATGAATGACTTCTTTCCAGCGATTCGGGATGGCAATGAAAAGGTCGTTGTGTTTAATGAAGTCGAATAGCTTAGGCTCTTTTAGATATGGGTTGATGCTTTCAATTTCCTGTTTGGAAGCAAAGTTCATGGGCTTTTTCTGCTTTCTGAGCTTCTTTTCAAATCCGTCAGTTTTTCTCATGGCAGCAATAAAGAAACCTTCGCCCTTTACCTTATGCGGATAGGCATGAAAGCCGTCAATTCCATTGGTTTGTGTTTTGGTGAAGCCCCAACACTCTTCCAGCTCAATTGAAATGCCTTCAGCATCTAATTGCTCACTCAGCCATTTGAGGTTTTCTTCATTCTCCTGTGAATTGTAGGTGCAGGTAGAGTAAATCAGCACTCCGCCCGGTTTCAGGCT
>JABXIP010000347.1 GCA_013373005.1 Cytophagia bacterium
AGGATTCACCTCTTGCCTGGCAACGGGTATCATTAGGGTTCCGTAACCAAACTCCTGTAAACCATAGCCTGTTTCAATACTAAACTTCTTAAAAGCAGAATTCACATACAATCCCTTGTCCAACAGGTAGTTTAAGGCTTTCGGAGCATAGTATTCATCCCATTCAATCAGGTATGCATATTCAGATTTTGACACACTTTCATAGGTTCCTAATAAGTCTTCTCGCTGCAATTCTTTACCAGCCAACTCATTCTTTCCTGTGTAGCGAACATAAGGCATGTTATAACTTAAGGCAGCTGTCCAGGAAGATGCATCATAGAAAATACTGTCATAGAAAGTAGTCACCTGTTCAAACATGGTTCTTACCATTCTATATTGCTTCTGACTATTAGGCACATAAAAAGCCTTTCCCAGGTCAAAGCTTTTTCCACCCAAACTTATTTCTTCGTTCAGCTCAATAGTTTTGATTTTATGTCGAAGGAGTAAGTCAATGAATGCCTGATTTCGTCCATCATCAGCAGGATCCCCAAAAACCCAACCGCCACCAGCTTGCTTACCTTCAGCCAAAGCAGACTCGAAGTAATTCTCCATATGTGCTAACAAAGTATTCTTTTCTGCCACTGAGGCGCGAACCGTAGCCAAACTGGATGTTACATGGTTCTTAATGGTGAAAGCAAAAGCTACTTTACCCATTCTTGAATCTTGCAAATGTCCTCGTGAGCTAGCCTGCTCAAAAACCAATCCTAAACCACCATGAATGTCCGGGTAGGTTGAACCATAGCCCGGATAGCTATTGTCATAACTCTCTTTGGTAAAATAGAGTGACCCAATTTCGTCCAGGGCTTCATGGAAATAACCGGCAAAGAGGTTATTCAAGCCATCGTAATTATCTCTTGGCACCACAGGGTTCTCAGAGCCAAAAGGCTTGGTAGGCTCAAAGAAGTAAGTTGAATTGGTTCCCATTTCGTGGAAATCCGTCACCACATTCGGGTACCATTTATGATAAAAATCTATTCTGGCCTGACTTTCAACATGTGCCAAAGGAAGCCAATCGCGGTTCAGGTCATACCAATAGTGGTTGGTTCTACCACCTGGCCACATCTCATTGTGCTCAGCATCTGTCGGATCCGAAACCAGAGGATCACCTTTATAGGAATTAGCCCAGGTAGTATGTCTGTCTCTTCCGTCAGGATTAAATGTAGGATCAATCATAAGCACAGCCTCATCCAAGGCATTGGTTACTTCATTATGAAGGCCAGCCACATAGTAATAGGCTGTAAGCAAGGCAGCCTCTGAACTTGAAGGCTCATTGCCATGCACATTGTATCCTAGCAAGACAATTGACTTCTGATCTGCATAATCGCCAATTTGATTTTCAGGGTCCACCAGTTGAAGATGGTCTTGCTGAATAACATCCAGATTATCCATATTGGTGGGCGATGAAATGGTTAAAACGACCAGCTGTCTGTGTTCATAAGTTTCACCAATGGTATCTAGCTTGGCCCTGTCAGACAATCTAGCAAGCTCTCTCAAGTAGCCCACTATAGCATCATGACGCGTATGCAATGTTCCGATTGAATAGCCAAGATATTTTTCCGGGCTTGGAATCTTAGGATCGAAACGAGCACCTTCCGGAAAGAAGTAATCTGATTGAGCCGAGGCTGAGCTAATTACAAAAAGTAAGGCGAAAGCTGTAAAGAGGAATTTGAATTTCATAGCAAGTAGTTCTGGTTATCGGTTGAAAAGAAATCGGAAAACAGGTTACTGATTTCTATTTGACTTCCCGCGTGGCGGGCATATTCCTAACGGTTAAGTTAAACAAATCCGGTCTATGATAATGACCAATTGGGTCGAAGTCCAGCTTGGCTTGTGTGACTCGGTCTAAATTAATTTCAGCGGTTAGAATACCTTCTTCACCCCAAAGTGGTCCAGCCAAAACCTCTCCTAATGGGTCGATAATTACTGAACCTCCATTGCACATGACCTCAGGCTGATTTCGAATCTCATCCTGAAACTCATTCGGATACATAGACTTAGTAACATATTGATTGCAACCAAACACATAGCACCTTCCTTCCAAAGCAATATGTTTCATGGTTGCCTGCCAGTTTTCACGAGCGTCTGCTGTTGGTGCTAAATAAAGCTGCACGCCTTTTTGATACATGGCCATTCGAGCCATCGGCATGTAATTCTCCCAGCATATCAGGCCACCAATCTTACCCAATTTGGTATTGAAAGTACTTAAAGTTGAACCATCATCTTCACCCCAAATCAGTCTTTCTTGAGCTGTAGGCTTAATTTTTCTATGCTTACCAAGAAATTCTCCCTCGGGAGAAAAGTAGAAGATGCTACAATAGAGGGTTCCAGAAACACTGTCCCTTTCATTCACTCCAATTGCTAAAAAAACCTTGGCCTGCTTGGCCATCTCTCCGAGTTTCGTACAAGCCTCATCGCCCTCTGCAATGGAAGAATCCCAATAGCGCTGCCAAAGCCTCCTGCCTTCCTCCGTTCTGCTACCCACTACAGTTCCAAAACC
>JABXIP010000260.1 GCA_013373005.1 Cytophagia bacterium
AATATAGACTCCCCCATCATGAGAGGGCAAGGAGCTATCCAAAATGGCCAAATGAAAATCAACTACCTTAATACTAAGTATCAATTCAAGGGTGATGTCGATTTTCAAAACGAATACATTTCATTGGAGAATCTTCAATTCCTGGATGCACGGAATAGTGAAGCTCTTTTCAGCGGTAGAATTAGCCACAGCGGATTTACCGACTTCAGACTAGACCTGATTGGACAGCTTAATCAATTCCAAACGCTCGACACGAATCAAGACAATGGTGATGCCTATTATGGGGCGGCTTATGCCACAGGTCAGGTTACACTAACAGGGGAAGCCTCAAATCTGACTATTTCGGCCAATGTAAAAACCGAAGCAGATACCAAAATATACATCCCGATTACAGAAAATACCGACAACAATGATGTACCAGAGTACATCACCTTTGTAGACCGTACACTTCAAGACACTACCTCCAATAACGAAACTACGGACCTTGACGAGGTGAATAAGATAAAGATTGAGGGACTGAAACTTGATCTGGACATTGAGGTAACGCCCGATGCCTATGTGGAAATAATCATTGATCCCAAAACCGGAGACATTATCAGGGGAAGGGGCGATGGCCAGCTGAGGCTATTGGTAGATACTGAGGGAGACTTCCAAATGACAGGAGATCTGGATATTACCGAAGGAGCTTATAACTTCTCCTTATATAACATCATCACTAAAGAATTTAATATTGAGCAGCCAAGTACCATCACTTGGTATGGCGACCCTTATGCTGCCATTGTAGATATCAAAGGCTCTTACAAACAGAATACCTCTATTGCTCCACTCCTTGAAGATGCCGGTTTTGGTGAGGCTCTGGCAGATGGCAGCTCTCAGGCCACCAGCAGAAGAGTACCTACCAAAGTTTTATTGTTCCTTACTGGTCCAATGCTTAGTCCGGAAATTAGCTTTGATATTGACTTTAGTGAAGCTAACGTAAACGACTATTCAGTTACCACAGCTCTAAATGCTTTCGAAACCAGAATTCAAAGTGATGAGCAAGAGCTGAACAGACAAGTTCTGAGTTTGATTGTACTGAATCACTTTCAGGCGCAGGGTGGTTTGACTGTTGGAGGAAGGTCATCTACCCAAAATGTAAGTCAGTTGCTTTCTAACCAGCTCAGTCAATTGGTAGCTCAGCTTGATGAAAACCTTGAGGTAAACTTCGACTTAGCAGACCTTGATGAAAACTCATTTAACACTTTCCGACTTAGACTGAGCTATACTTTCCTCAATGGCAGACTGAGGGTGACCAGAGAAGGTGGAATCAGTAATTTGGTAGACATTAATAGCATTGCAGGCGACTGGACGGCAGAATATCTGCTCACGCAAGATGGCAAGTACAAGGTGAGGGTTTACTCTCAGAGTAACTACGACCTTGGCCAACAAGCGATTAACCAAAACGCGACTAACCAAACCAGAGGTGCCAGCATTTCACAAACCACCAGCTTCAATAACCTGAAGGAATTCTTTCAAGGTGTGAATAAAAAGAGGCAGGCTCGGCAGAACCCTCCTTCCACAGATAATCCTGGTGGTGGAGCAAACTAATTCCCGATTCTATAGTTTGGTTTAGAGAATTATCAATCCATGTCTAAAATCTCCATTTTCTGGCTCCGAAGAGACCTCCGCTTTATTGACAATACAGGGTTTTATTATGCTTTAAAGGAAGCCAAAGATGTGCTTCCCATTTTCATTTTTGATAAGAACATTCTAGATAAACTGGAAGATAAAGCGGATGCCAGAGTTGAATTTATTCACTCAGCTCTGGAGGATATGAATCAGCAGCTGAGTGAAAAAGGCAGCGGAATTAAAACCTTCTACTCTACGCCTCTCGAGGCTTACCAAAAGCTAATAAGTGAATATGAGATTGAAGCGGTATATACCAACCGCGACTATGAGCCTTATGCCAAAGAGCGAGATCAACAAGTTGAAGCATTTCTGAAGGAAAAAGGGATAAGTTTCTTCACCTTCAAAGACCATGTGGTTTATGAAAAAGAGGAAATCGTCTCAGGTTCTGGAAGCTTCTACAAGGTTTATACACCATACAGCAAAAGCTGGAAGGAAAAGTATAAGGCTAACAAACCTGAGATTAAACCAAGCGCATTAGGCTTTGATAACTGGGTTCAACTGAATGGCAGTGCCATTCACAGCCTCAAAGAAATGGGCTTTGAAAAAACTGATATCTCCATCCCTACTTCCGATATTGAAAATGAGTTGATCAAACACTACAGCGAACGAAGGGATTATCCCGCTATGGATGCGACTTCCAGATTAGGTATTCATCTACGCTTCGGCACCATAAGCATTAGGCAGTTGGCAGAGAAAGCAATTTCGCTCAATGAAACCTTCCTCAATGAGTTAATCTGGCGAGACTTCTACGCCATGATATTAGCTAATAATCCGCAGGTAGTTGACAATGCGTTCAAACCAGAATACGATCAGATTGAATGGAGGCAAGATGAGGATGGCTTTGAAAAGTGGTGTGAAGGGAAAACGGGTTATCCAATAGTAGATGCAGGCATGAGGCAACTCAACCAAACCGGCTACATGCACAACCGTGTACGCATGGTAGTCGCCAGTTTTCTGACCAAACACTTATTGATAGACTGGCGATGGGGTGAGGCCTATTTCGCCAAAAAG
Organism: Cytophagia bacterium; assembly: GCA_013373005.1. Taxonomy (GTDB): domain Bacteria; phylum Bacteroidota; class Bacteroidia; order Cytophagales; family Cyclobacteriaceae; genus Roseivirga. The sequence goes on from JABXIP010000260.1 coordinate 2,680, forward strand.
CTCCTCGACTTTGATCTGGCTTCTAACAATGGCGGTTGGCAATGGGCTGCAGGAACAGGAACCGATGCTCAGCCTTATTTCAGGGTTTTCAATCCGCAATCTCAAACAGAAAAATTCGACCCGGAAATGAAGTATATCAAGGAATGGGTTCCTGAATTCGGAACAAGTGATTACCCTAAGCCTATAGTAGACCACAAATTCGCCCGGCAAAGAGCAATTGACACCTACAAAAAGGCATTAGCTCGTTAGATTCAGTATCTTTCAGCATGCGAAGAATTCTGCTTCTGGCATTGACATTAAGCATCCTTCAGCCCTGTTTTAGCCAAGACAGCACCTCACATTATATCCCATTAAAAAAGGTAAAACTCTATGGCGGAATAGGCTACGCAGCAGGAATGCTGGTACTGAGCCAAGCCTGGTATGCAGAAAATGGTTTGGAGCACTTCAAATTCTTTAACGACAACGCGGAATGGCTACAGGTAGACAAGTTTGGCCACACTTATGGCACCTATCAACTCTCCAGAATAAACTATGAATTGCTAAGAAGTACAGAACTCTCAAACGATAAAGCTCTACTCTGGAGTTCGCTATTAAGTACCGCGCTATTTCTTCCAATAGAAATCCTCGATGGCTTCTCTCCAGACTATGGCTTCTCTTATGGAGACATGATAGCCAATGCAGCGGGCTCAGGTCTGTTTTATGTTCAACAGAAATATTGGAAAGAGCAGAGAATCAAACCTAAATTCAGTTTCAGATCTACTTCATATCCTAACCTACGACCTAATACCCTGGGAAAGAATTTTCCTGAACAATTACTCAAAGATTATAATGGCCAGAGCTACTGGTTTTCCTTCGATATACATGCCTTTGCTAAAGAATCGAACTGGCCAAAATGGGTCAATCTGGCTATTGGCTATGGTGCCGAAGGAATGGTATACTCTCGTAACGGGGAGAACGAAAATGCAGGTTATTCTAACTATCGAAAACTCTTCATCGGAGTCGATTTTGATTTAAGCTATATTGAAACCAGTAGCAGATTTCTTAAAACGGTTCTTTTTATAGCTGATTTCATACGTCTCCCTGCCCCCACTTTGGAATTAAGCCAAGGAAAAGTCTCTGGTCATCTACTTCATTATTAACACTAAACTAAAGGCATATACGTTAAACCAAACATCATCCATTCTTCATATACCACACATGAGCCAACACATCAAAACGCTTCTGGTTTTCATAACATTCCTGTTTTTCGGCTGTACTACTGACCCAACTCCATCTATTGAAGAAGAATTCAATATTCCTGTGGGCGTTAAAGAACCACTAATCTTCGAATACCTCATTCATGATGTTGAGGGTATAGTTTTTAATATGCTGTACTCCTTACATGAAAGAGATAAGGGACAGGCAAACACTCACATAGCTTTTAATGTCTTTTCCGGAAGGGGCACATGTGCCAATCAGACCTTAGATGCAGATGGTAATGAGCTAGTTTTAGATTTCTCCGTTGGCTGCATAGATGATTCTGAACGATTGAGAAGTGGAATCATTAAGATAAACTACACTGATCCTGAAGATGGAATCGGAAATATGATGACGATTCATCTGAATCAATTCAAGATCAATAACTTAGAACTAGATGGCAGCTTGAGCATTGAAAATGTTTCAACTGTTAATTCTGGCGATGAAAAAGGCTACTCTATTTCTTTCTCTAACCTCAGTTTAAATGTAAATACAGAAACAAGCAGCTTTACCGGCAACCGGCAGATTCACTACGAAAAGGTTGATGGCAATGTATTCGAAACCACCGAATTGACCTACCTCACATCAAGCAACTTCAGCTTTACACTGCAAAACGGCAATGAATATACAGTATCTACACCAACAGCTCTAAGCCATGCATTCTCGTGTTGGCAAGGTTATACTTACTTTCCATTTTCCGGAAAGCAAATTATAGAAGGAAATAACTCTCCAACAGAAATTGAATATATCGGATGTGATTACACTTTTGAATTTAAAACAGCTGATGATGAAATCTGGAGATTCGATCTGAACGCAATCCTTTAAATCCAAACCTTCTGGCTATCTTTGCAGCGATATAGACCGTCTTATCGTGCTGACGTTTACAGTCAGTAAGGAAAGTCCGGGCACCACAGGGAAGCATAGCGGCTAACGGCCGTCATCCCGAGTAATCGGGAGAGGACAAGTGCAACAGAAAGAATGTACAGGTAATGCTGTAGTGAAATCAGGTAAACTCTATGCGGTGAAAT
>JABXIP010000367.1 GCA_013373005.1 Cytophagia bacterium
GGACCGGAAGCACTTATTCCCCGACCGGAAACAGAGGAACTTACAAGTTGGATTATTGATGACCATCACCAAATCACCTCATCACAAAATCACAAAATTAGTATCCTGGATATAGGGACAGGAACTGGCTGTATTCCGATAACATTGGCTCTTGAGCTCAAAGGCTTAAAAGCTGAAGGAATTGATATTTCGAAAGACGCCTTGAACCTGGCTCGAAAGAATACAGAGTATTTAAAAGCAGAAGTTACCTTCACTCAGCTTGATATTCTTGAAGAAGAGCTGCCTGACGAATACGACATTATCATCAGCAACCCTCCATATATTCCTGAGTCTGATAAAGCCCAAATGCACAGTAATGTGCTGGAATATGAACCCGGACTTGCACTCTTTGTTCCCAATAAAGATCCCCTGATTTTTTATCGAACCATTGCTCAAAAAGCAAAGCCTTCACTTTCAAATAAAGGAAAGCTCTACTTTGAAATCCACGAGTCTTTTGGCGAAGAAGTAAAGCAGCTTTTGGAATCTGAGGGATATTCAGATATCATCATCAGACAAGACTTGCAAGGCAAAGACCGAATGGTTAGGGCTACTTTTAAATAGGGATGCCATCCCTATGCAAGTCAAAGCAACTGCCTGCTCATAATCTCAAAATTGTACCAGACAAGGGATGGCATCCCTAAATCCTACTACATTTTCCAAAGTTTTACTATTTATATAGTTTAATTACTATATTTATAGTAGATTAAAAACCATGAAAGAACTAACCAAAGCTGAAGAGCGGATCATGCAGATCCTTTGGGACCTTGAAAAAGCCTTTACAAGAGAGGTGCTGGAACAGTTTAAAAAAGACCAACCTAGCTACACCACTGTAGCCACTGTGCTCACTGTGCTGGAACAAAAAGGCTTTGTTGCCCATGAAATGTTGGGAAACAGCAAGCGCTACTATCCGCTAATTAGCAAATCCAAATACTCTGACTTTGCCATGAGTAATGTTATGGGTAAGTACTTCGAAGGTTCACTCACCAGACTGGTCTCATTCTTTGCAGACCGGAAAAAGCTAGACATCAATGAGCTAGATGAGATCATCAAGATTTTAGAAAGTAAAAAAGAGGAAGACTGATGGAAGCGCTATTGATATGGAGTTTGAAAGCCAGTGGCTTACTGGTTATCTTATTCTTAATTTATTATCTACTCTTCCAAAACAATACTGCATTTCAGCTAAGAAGATTCCTTCTTATTTCGTTACTAGCCTTATGCTCGGTCGCACCTTTGTTAAAGATAGAAGTGACAGACGCTGAGCCTAAAATTGTTCAGCAGGCCTACCAAATACAGCAGTCTATAGTAAAGCCAATCTCCTCTGAAAAGGAAGGGCCGATATCTCCAATTGAGTACAAACAGGCTGATACATCAACACAAAGTACTGATTGGATGGCTATTCTTATAAAAGTCTATTTAATAGGCATAGGCCTAAGTCTAGCCATATTTCTCCTTGAACTTATTCGTGTATTTGTGCTTTCAATTAGTGCAGAGAAGGATTACACACTTGGCAAGAATATTTTCAGACATGCATATGTCAAGTCACCATTTTCATTTGGAAAATGGATTTTCATACCTAAACTCACACAGTACGCTGACTCATCCTGGGCTATCATACTCAGGCATGAGTTGGTTCACATTAATCAAAAGCACAGTTTAGATCTTATTCTCATTAGGCTTATCCAATCAATAATTTGGTATAACCCAATCATATATCTTTTTCAGAAAGAACTCAAGGCTATTCATGAAGCACAGGCAGATGAAGAAGTACTAGAGCAATTCGATTTTAAAACATACGCTTCCACTTTGATGAATGTCAGTCTTTCATCGCAACAAGTTCAAATAACCCATTCGTTTGCGGTTATCTCATCACTATCCAAAAGGTTAAAACTTATGAAAACACACAAAACCAGAATTAGAACCACAATTATTTCACTACTCATTATTTCGACTTTCTCAATTGGAATTGTCAGCTGGAGTAGCCTAAAGGCACAGGATAAAAAGAGCGAAGACAAAGGCTATATCCTAAATGACGAAGAAACAGCCACGATATTAACAGAGGAAGGAATTAAGAACTTTCGAATAGCAAGCTTTGAAAATGGATATGCCTACAAATTAATCAACAGTCATTTAAAAGTTTTAAATGTACTAGAATCAGAAAATCCAGAGTCTACTTTGAGGTACAGGTACTTTAAAAACAACATTTTCCATGCCTATCTGGAATCCTACCTTCCAGGGCAAAAACCACTTTATATTACCGAGGTTAGTGATGAACAAAAAAAAGAACTCTATAATCTGATCAAAGACGATACAGTTTCTTTTGGAGGGAATAAGCTACCTAATGGAACATATACAATACACTATTATGCATTTAAGGATTTCATTAAGAGCCTAGATGAAGTAATCAATAAAAACTTTAACTACTTGATGATATATGAATCTAGTAAAACTCAGCTCAATTATGATGAAAAATTGGTGTTCGATCCAGAAGAAGTTGATGTATTACCGGAGGTTGTAGGCGGGATAGAAAACCTAGTCAAAACTATAGCATTCGATATTACAATTCCTGAGGATATTAGTAAGGATCAACTACCAGAGACTATAGACTTTGAATTTGTCGTTCAGGGAGGAAAGAATATTTCTCATTTAAACCTACTTACTGAGCTTAAGGGTACGGACAAAAAGAATAAGCCTTATTATCTCTTCTTTGGCAAGGTACATAATCATTTACGCGGGAAGATTGCAACCATCTACCCTTGGAAACGCGGGGTCAAAGATGGAAAGGAAGTGCTCGTAAGGATGAAAATCTCCATCCCGACAAAGTACATGATGTAATCAAAAGTCACACAAAAAGAACAATACCAATGCAAGACCTACTCATATGGAGCTTAAAAAGCAGTGCGATTTTAGTCGTGCTGTTCACCTGCTACTACTTTCTGTTTAGAAGCAATACCGCCTTTAGGCTCAGAAGAGCCTTGCTGCTAGGTATTCTTGGGCTTAGCTGCCTTGCACC
>JABXIP010000028.1 GCA_013373005.1 Cytophagia bacterium
GTGTTGCCTGCCAAATAATTAGAGCTTTTGTTTATATCTTGGTTAAATGTCAGCTGGTTGAAGCTCTATTTCGTATGAGAATGAGTTACTGACTTTTTGCAATGAAAATCTAATGATATGAGCAATTCCAAAACCAAAACAATTGTCAATTGGGTACTTCGAATAGTACCTGCTCTGATTATGCTTCAAACACTCTATTTCAAGTTCACCGGGGCGGAAGAATCTATTTACATTTTTACTGAGGTGGGAATGGAGCCTTGGGGAAGATACCTGGTTGGAGCAACTGAACTTGTAGCAGGAATTTTACTGCTTACCAGTTGGTATGGGTTAGGCGCATTGATAGGAATTGGAGCTATGTCCGGAGCAATATTCTTCCACCTGACAAAACTCGGAATTGAAGTACAGGGAGATGGAGGCTATCTTTTTGCTTTGGCTCTAACCGTTTTCCTCACCTGTACTCTGCTTATTCTGACCAATTTTAAAGACGTTAAGAACAAACTACTTTCAGTTATTAAGAAATGATAATCGATCCAAATTTACTTCCAGTTCCCGAATTACATGCTTTTCTGTTAGGTACCATTGGTCCTCGTCCAATTGCCTGGGCCAGCACTGTTGACAAGGAAGGAAATGTGAATTTGGCCCCGTACAGTTTCTTCAATGTCTTCGGCACAAAGCCACCTACACTTATCTTTTCTCCGGCAATTCCGAGGGGAGGTAGAGTTAAAGATACCCTTCAGAATGTAATGGAAACCGAAGAGGTGGTAATCAATATTGTTGACTACAAGATTGTAGAGCAGATGTCTCTGAGCAGCACAGCTTATCCTAAGGGTACGAACGAGTTTATCAAAGCTGGGCTTACGGAGGTGCCTTCGGAGAAAGTAAAACCACCCAGAGTTGGAGAGGCCATTGCCTCGTATGAGTGTCGGGTAAAACAGGTGGTGCATCTTGGTGAAGATCAAGGGGCTGGTAACTTAATCATCTGTGAGATTTTGCTGGGTCATGTGAAGGATGAAGTGCTAGGAGAAGATGGTAAGCCAGACCCAAGAAAGGCTGATCTGGTTGCCCGAATGGGAGGAGATTGGTATTGCCGTGCGAATGGAGAAGCACTTTTTGAAATTCCTAAACCCAATAGAAATCTTGGAATTGGGGTCGATCAAATTCCTGCTGCCATCCGCAATAGTTCGGTGCTTACCGGCAACAATCTGGGTAGATTAGGAAATATTGAAAAATTGCCCGAAAATGACGCTGTTGAAGCGTTTTCTTCTACTGATGAAATAGTCGCATTGTGCGAGCGTTTTTTGAATGATCAGACGGGTTTTGTAAATGCATTACATAACTTAGCGAAGAATTATTTAGAAAATAATCAGCTGGAGAATGCATGGTTAACGCTTCTTCAAACACCTAAAAACTTATAAAATGAAAAAACTCTTTATTGTATGTTTGTTGATGACCATAGGATTTGGTGCATCAGCTCAATTCTCTCTTGGTCCAAGGGTTTCCCTGGTAAGCTCAAAAATTAAATTTAAAGATGCCGCTGCCAGTGTAGAAGAAGGAGATTCTGAATTCGGTTACCAGTTTGGTCTGTTTATGAGGTTTAAAGTGCCTGTAGTGGGGCTTTATGTTCAGCCTGAGGCACTACTTAGTAAGTCTGGTTCTACCATTAGTGTGAACAATACAGACGTAAGCTTCGATTTCAATAAACTTGATGTGCCAATTATGATTGGTGGAAAGATTGGTCCACTAAGACTTAATGCCGGGCCAACGCTAAGCTTTCTGATGGATGCATCTAGAGATGATATTGCTGGAGACATCAAAGACAACTATAAGAAGACAACTGTTGGTTATCAGGCGGGTATTGGAGTGGACTTATTGAAGTTTGTTATAGATGTGAAGTATGAGGGTAGTTTAAGTGATTTTGGAGAGTCTATCTCTGTTGGTGGTACAACAGTGAACACTGATCAAAGACATTCTCAAGTGGTTTTGGCTCTTGGCTTTAAGCTATTCTAAATCAAGCTAAAAGAAGATATAAATGAGCCTCGGATGAAAGTCCGGGGCTTTTTGTTTTGGGGTATTATTTCGAAATTGAGAGGCTTAAAAATTTACTTATGAAAGACTTTAAAATTGTATTGATACTTCTCCTATTCACTTTGAGCTTTAGTGCTAAGGCCTGGCAGAACGATGAGGAATTAGGCGTACTCGCTATAGGGTTTGTGGTTTCTGATATTGAGGCTTCAGAAAAGTTCTATACTGAAATTGTGGGAATGGTTCCAACTGGCCAATTCAGCCTCGATGAGCAGTGGAGTATGGATGCAGGGGCAGCCAATAACAAGCCCTTCAGTGTTAAAATGTTTAAGATGAAGAATAGACCATCGGCAACTATTCTCAAACTGGCCTATTTTGATAAAACGAAGAAGCAAAAAGCCAAAAAGGGGATAGATGTAAGCTCAGGAGTAAACTACCTTACTTTTAGCTATCCGAGTTTAGAACCGGTAATTGCTCGAATTGAAAAGGCCGGAATTGAGATAGTCGGTGATGTAAAGAGAGATGGTTATCGCATCATCTTCATCAAAGATCCTGATGGAATGTATGTGGAGATGATTGAGCGGAAAGGATAAAAAGAAAGAAGTTATCTGCTTCATACATTATGTGCGGACCCATCTTACTAAGATGAGCACTCACTACAAGTGAGCGCTAGGTTTAGAAGGTGAACGGAAATAACACTTTTCTATTAGAACGTCACCCTGAACTTGTTTCAGGGTCTATCTAATCAAAGATTCTGAAACAAGCCTGCCTGTCGGCATACAGGTACAGAATGACGGGATGAAAAAAAGGAAAGGAAGCTATAGAGCTTCCTTTCTTTTTTGATTGGCTTTTTTAGTAGCCTCAACATTCTTTTCAATTCTATGTTTCGGCCTGCTCCACTTCACTTTATCGCCTTCAGCAGGAGTCATTTCTTCCATTGGTAAAGGTTGAGGTTTTGCTCCCTTAGCATAAGGCTTCATTGGATTGATACCTAATATTTTGAACAGCTCCATGTCCTCATTCACATCTGGATTTGGAGTGGTAAGTAGTTTGTCTCCAGCGAATATTGATCCTGCACCAGCCATGAAGCAGAAAGCCTGACCTTCTTTGCTCATCTCGGTTCTTCCGGCAGAAAGTCTCACGGTTGTTGTTGGCAGAACAATTCGGGTAGTAGCTACCATGCGGATCATATCCCAGATAGGTACTACTTGCTGCTCTTCCAAAGGTGTTCCTTCTACAGAAACCAAGGCATTAATTGGAACTGACTCAGGCTGAGGGCTTAAAGAAGAAAGTGCAATGAGCATTCCTGCTCTATCTTCAATCGATTCTCCCATTCCAATAATACCACCACTACATACGGTAACGTTGGTTTTGCGAACATTCTTCAATGTCTCTAATCTGTCTTCCCAACCACGGGTAGAGATGATTTCCTTATAATATTCTTCTGATGAATCGAGGTTGTGGTTGTAGGCGTAAAGTCCAGCTTCTGCCAGTCTCTGTGCTTGGTTCTCTGTGAGCATTCCCAAAGTACAGCATACCTCCATATCCAGAGAGTTGATGGTGCGCACCATGTCCAAAACCTGATCGAATTCTGGCCCGTCTTCCACATTTCTCCAGGCAGCTCCCATACAAACTCTTGAAGACCCGGATGATTTAGCTCTTAGTGCCTGAGCTTTCACCTGATCAACCGTCATCAGATCATTGGTCTCAATATCTGTATGATAGCGCGCAGCTTGCGGGCAATAGGCACAGTCCTCAGGGCAGCCTCCAGTCTTAATGGAAAGCAAGGTGCTTACCTGCACCTCATTTGGGTTGTGATATTTTCTGTGGATTGTTGCGGCTTCATAGACAAGCTCCAAAAGTGGCTTGTTATAAATTTCAAGAATCTCCTCTTTCGTCCAGTCGTGTCTTAGTTCACTCATGCATTCTTGCTTATGAAGTGGCAAAATAGTGAGGTGGGTCTTCAACTCCAATAACAAACCCTATATTTGAAGCCATGACAGGAATCTATTTGCTTTTGGGTACCAATATTGGAAACCGAAATAAGAATCTTGAACGAGCCAGAGAAATGCTGGTATCCAATAGCATCACCATCAGAAGAGAATCTAATATCTACGAAACTGCCGCCTGGGGTAAGGAAGATCAGGAACCTTTCCTCAATCAGGTTATTGAGGTAGAAACCGGAAAATCTCCTCAGCGCATGCTCTTTATCGCCAACATGATTGAAAAGGAAATGGGTCGTGAACGCTTTGAAAAATGGGGTAGCCGATTGATAGATATAGATATCCTTTACTTCAACGACATTGTATTTCAAGAGGAGAGCCTGAAGATTCCACACCCTGAAATTCAAAACAGGCGGTTTACTCTGACTCCAATGGTAGAGATAGCACCTGACTTTATTCACCCTTCTCTGCAAAAGAGTCAGTCACAACTGTTGGAAGACTGTGCTGACTCTCTTGAGGTAACTCTATACGAGCATTTAGAAGTATAAATCAGACTATTCGTATCGTATACTTTTAGCCGGATTTAGTGCAGCCGCTTTATAGGTTCTCATGGCAATGGAAACAAAGGCTATAGAGAAAGCAATAAGACTACTGCCCGCGAAGAGAAACCAGTTTTCGGCCAATCTGATGTGATATACAAACTCATTGAGCCACAGTTTCATTATATACCAGGTTAATGGAATGGCTACAAGTGTTGAAATGATAAGCAGTGAGATAAACTCCTTGGAAACTAACCTGAAGATTTGGTGAAGTTTTGCTCCAAGAACCTTTCTGATTCCAAACTCTTTTTGTCGCTGTCGGGTGGAGTGAGCGACCAAGCCAAATACTCCCATGCAGGCCAGAAAAATGGAAATACCGGAGAAAGCGGTAAACACTCTGCCTTGCTTGTTCTCCGTTTCATAGAGCCTTGCCATTGAGTCATCCAAAAAAGTGTATTGCATTGGGAAGTCGGTGGTAAATTCTTCCCAAATACTTACTACAGATTGCATAGAGGCTACAAGGTTCTGGCTGTTTACTTTGATGCCGCACCTCCATCGGGCTTCGGCATTCATGATGATTAATGGCTCAATTTCATTCTTGAGTGAGGTGAAGTGATAGTCTTTTGCCACCCCTACAATTCGGAGATTGGGAAACCCGAAACTTGGTAGGTTGAATTTGGCTTCTAAAACCTCTTCCTCAGTTAGTCCCATTAGTTTCAAGGCTGTTTGATTGATAATGGCCGTGTTGCCTCGCTCGCTTTCAACATCAGCAGAGAAGTTTCTGCCAGCCACTACCTGGATCCCAAAAGTGTTGAGATAATCTTCATCTGCCACAGCAATTCTGACGCGATAATCTTGTTCGTGACCTTCCTTATTTAAGAGTGTGGCATCATGGAATCCCCCAGGTTCTCCGGTCATAAGTGTGACAGAATTAACGAAAGGACTTTGCTCGAGCTTTTTCTTGAAAGACTCTAAGTTATTTCTAATCTGTGTGTTGTTGATTTCCAGTTTTAAAACAGCTCCAGTATCAAAACCAAGGTCTTTGTTCTTTACATAATTCATCTGCGATTTTACAATGAGTGTGGAGGCTATAAGTACCATTGAAATGATGAATTGGGAGACAACCAGTGATTTTCTCAGCCATGCGTTTTTACCAAGCTTAAGCTTCTTGTCCTTGAGCACTTTGTTAGGGTCGAAAGAAGCCAGAAGAATGGCAGGATAAAGGCTGGAAACCAGTAATGTCGTAAGAATGATTCCGGCAAAGAATAAATAGATATTCGA
>JABXIP010000435.1 GCA_013373005.1 Cytophagia bacterium
AACTCCATTGACTGGAAATCCTGGGCTCTTAAAGCTTATGGCATTGGCATATTACTCTCACTTGGCCTACTGCTATTCGAGCTAGGGAAAGTCTTTTATCTAAGAGCCTCCGGCAAAAGAGATCATACAATGGGAAGGTTAGTTTTTCGTCATTCGCGTATCTCCTCTCCATTTTCTTTCTTCCGTTGGATTTTCATCCCTCAAGATGCTCAATATGAATCAGGCACATGGAAGATTATTGACACGCACGAACAGACCCATGTTCAGAAAAGGCATAGTATAGATCTACTGCTATCACGAGTTGCTCAGTCTATCATGTGGTTCAATCCAATTATTTATCTACTCCAAAGAGAACTGAGATCAGTTCATGAAGCTCAAGCCGATGAATCTGTACTTCAAAACACAACTCTTAACACCTATGCACAAACACTAATGCAGGTGAGTTTACCGGGATATCAATTACCAATCGGTCACTCTTTTGCGGTTATTTCATCATTCTCTAAACGGTTAAAACTTATGAAAACACACAAAACCAGAATCAGAACCACAATTATTTCACTGCTCATTATTTCGACTTTCTCGATTGGAATTATTGGCTGGTCTAGTCTTAAGGGACAGGATATTAAGTCTTCTGATTCTACAGATAAATCCGACCTCTTTCTTACTTTAAAAGAAGAAACTATGGGGCTTAGAAGAACATTTTTAAGAAAAAAACTAACTGCTGACCATGAGAGAATTATGGAGTTACTTCAAAGTGAAAATCCTGACTCTGAACTCTCCTACTCTTATTATGCCGAAGCTAATTTTAAGCCATACTTTGATTCCTTTAAACCTGGCTATACCCCCTTGTATGTAGGCGCACTATCTACGGATCAGAAGGAGGAGTTAAAAGAATTACACCGAAGTGATACCGTTGGAATCAAAATATTCCGAAATAACGATCTCACCCAGCTGACTGAGATGACTTATCAAGAGGCATTCCCAGAAATGGAAGATATTATTGATATGAGCCTCAATTATATCATGATATACAGCAGAACCGATGAGGGGTTAAACCATGTAAGAGAGAAGATCTTTGATGCTAAAGAAGTAGACGAACTACCTGAGGTAATGGGTGGAATTGAACAACTGGCAAAGGTCATTGCATTAGATGTCAAAATTCCAGAGGAGATTGAAAGGTCTAAACTCCCGGAATCAATAGACTTTGAATTTGTGGTTGAAGGAGGTCAGACTATTTCGTACCTAAACTTATTAACTGAGCTGAAAGGCTCGGATAAAAAGAATAAACCCTACTATCTCTTCTTTGGCAAGGTACATAATCATTTACGAGGAAAGATAGCGGCTATTTACCCTTGGAAAAGAGGCAAAAAGGATGGCAAAGAAGTGCTCGTAAGAATGAAAATCTCCATCCCGACAAAGTATATGATGTAAGAATTTTGGTTGGTTAAGGTGAATAAGCTGCCAGTTCCATTGGAATTGGCAGTTTTTTTTTATCACATTTACTAACTTAGAAAATGCACAAAATACCAGTAACCCTTTGCCTCTTGTGGTTAGGCTGTAGCCTATCAGCCCAAAGTCTCAAAACTGTTGAAGTAGCAGATGCCTATAAAGACCGAGACAGAATCAACCTCAGCAGCTTTGCTGAATCCATTGAATACATTCAGTTAGAAACTAGTGAAGAGACACTGCTATCGTACCCCAATCTGAGAGGTATTCAAGGGGACTCGATTATGATGATAACATCCGTGAATAGAATCTCCCTATTCAGCAGGAATACGGGCACATTTCTGGGAGACATAGGCCACAAGGGAATAGACCCAGACGGTTTCTTTGGAATTGCTTCAGGATTAAGTTTCAACACTTTGAATGGTAATGTGTTTGCAAGAAAAAACACATTCGAACTACTTGAGTATGACATTAACAAAAATAAGGTAGTAAAAACTATCCCCGGACCGAACTTCCTGAGCAACGAAAATCTCGCATTGAAGGAGTCTAAAATTGGCGTAATTAGCTCCGTTTCAACATTCCACTGGACACCCGAAGGATTTATAGCAGGTCCCTTTCAAAACTTTAGCGGCTCCGAGAATAAGAAGCTTGTAGTCTATAATACTCAAGGAGAGGTTCTTAAGCTGTTCAAAAACAATAGAACCTTTAAAAAGGGAGATAGAGGACAGATAAGGTCGTATTCTACCGACCTCTTTAACTTCAAGAAAAAGAGTTATTTCAAAGAATGGTTTTCCGATACCCTGTATTCATTCAACACTCAAAGAATAACACCTGAATTTTACTTCGATACGGAGAAATATAGTCCACCTTACGAGCAACAAGATTTATTGACCGATGAAAAAAGGAGTGACCTCATGTTCATCCAGGCAATTACTGAAGACGACAAAAACCTTTACTTCCATCTAATTTATAAAAATCAGTGGCGTGTAGGCCTATTCAACAAAAAGACCAATCAAACATTTATCTCTGACCCCGAGTCAGACGAGTTGAATGGCTTCTATAACGACATAGACAATTTCGTACCGTTCGTCCCCAAATTCCGAACTCAGGAAGGTTATTTGGTGGGAACCATTAGTGCCGAAGATGTCTACACCTGGTTTCAGGAAAATAGGTCTAAGGCCAACAAACTACCAGATCATTTGAAAAAACTCCGAAATATTGACCCAGAAGACAATCCGATAGTGATGATTGTGAAACCGAAAAAGTAGTTCGCCTACTGAACAGGACTAAGTATTTAGGCATTTTCTTTATATTGATCTATGCACAAAATACCAGTAACCCTTTGCCTCTTGTGGTTGGGCTACAGCCTATCAGCCCAAAGTCTCAAAACTGTTGAAGTAGCGCAAGCCTACAAAGACAGAGATCGAATCAACCTTAGCAACTTTGCAGAATCCATTGAATATATTCAGCTGGAGACTAACGAGGAAACTCTGCTATCATATCCCACAGTTAGAGGTATTCAAGGTGATTCAATCATTCTTGTAAAATCACGAACCCGAATCTGCATTTTTGATAGAGCAACTGGCAAGTACTTATATGATGTCGGTCATATGGGTGAAGACCCTACCAGCTTTACTTCTACCAACAACCTTGGCTTTAACAACCTCAATGGAAATGTATTTGCAACAAGAAAATGGAACTTGATCGAATTCTCCTTGAAGACAGGGCAAGTGGTTAATCAAGTTCCTGAACCAGATTTGAGTCAATATGGCCCGATTAAAACCTTTAAAATTGGAGAAAGAGGATCAATGACTTCACAAATCAATTACAGGGAATGGATGGATGAAGGTTATTTGGCCGGCTACATTTCCAATCATGCAGGCGATGAAACCATGAAGCTCATCATCTATGACACTAAGGGAGGTGTTAAGAAGCTCTTTAAAAATCATCGGACTTATGAACGAGTCCAATCGCAGATGATAAAATCTACTATTTCCAGTTTTCACTCATATGGGGGCAAAAGCTTCTTTAAGGAGCATTTCTCAGACACACTATATTCATTCAATCTGGAAAGAATGACGCCTGAATTTTTCCTCAATACGGGAAAATATAGTCCTCCTTATGAGCGTCAAGATGAGCTGACCAGCGAACAAAAAAGTAACCTTATGTTCATCAATGCTATTGAGCAAGACAACACCAACCTCTACTTCCAACTTGAATACAAAAACAAATGGCGTGTAGGCCTATTTAACAAAAAGACCAATCAAACATTTATCTCTGACCCCGAGTCAGATGAATTGAACGGCTTCTATAACGACTTAGACAATTTCGTACCGTTCGTCCCCAAATTCCGAACTCAGGAAGGTTATTTGGTGGGAACCATTAGTGCCGAAGATGTCTACACCTGGTTTCAGGAAAACAGATCTAGGGCCAACAAACTACAAGATCATTTGAAAAAATTCCGAAATATTGACCCAGAAGACAATCCTATAGTGATGATTGTGAAGCCCAAAGGGGCGAACTAAGGATGCCATCCCTTGGAGGGATGGCATCCTTAATAATATCTATAAATACAAATCTGTTTTTATGGTCTCAATCAACCAAAAAGGTCTTTGATTAGACTCCACCCTCACCTTTCCTTGTACCTCTGAAATCAGCTCAAATGGCTCCAAATACATTTCGTTTTCGAGGTTAGAGTAAAAACCTTCGGTTTTAAAGAATGTGCCCTGCACAACAGGATGAACTCCGAATACATCCCCAATATTTACCCATTTCTGAAAGACTCCCTTTGCTTCGTATACCCATTTCTGGTCGTTGTAGTACAGCACTGAATCTATCCTTTCAGCATAATCTCTGATGGTATCTAAGCAAAAGCTATTGAAGGTATCGGCCAAGACATTTACAGCCTTATGGTCCAAATCTTGTAAAACCACAAAAGCAGATGCCAGCAAATCTGACGACTCAAAAATGAGCAGCTGAACGGGTGACTGGGGCTTAAGTTTTGGCTTCAATTCTTCTACCTGCTCAGGACGAGCAATGACCATATCAATTTTCACCTTCCACTCCAAAACAGCATCAATGGCATTTGAAGTAACAATCACCTTTGGCGACCACTCCAGAAGCAGCTCTACAAACTCAAAGCTCAGAACAGAGGCATCGTCAATCAACAAAGCAGGTTCCTGCTCATCTCTGACTATATGATGTGAAGACATACCCGAAATTAAAAATTGAATTCCGACAGAATGAAATTCGACACATTTTTCTTACCCTGAATTTTAGGTAGAAAAATTCTGGAATAACGTTTAAAAATTG
>JABXIP010000418.1 GCA_013373005.1 Cytophagia bacterium
ATCCAAATCGGTGATTCTCAGAACCTATGAATCAACAGTGAATACTGGCCTTTTCGAGGAAGTATATGTGGTTACCGATTCTGATGTGATCTTTGAAGAGATATTATCTAATGGCGGAAAAGCTATTAAGAGCCAGAAAGAGCATGAGTGCGGTAGCGACAGAATTGCTGAGGCAGCAGAAAAGATTGAAGCAGACATTATCGTGAATGTTCAGGGGGATGAGCCATTTACCAAAAAAGAGCCTTTAATTAAGCTCCTTGAGGTGTTTGAGGGAACTGATGCTGCTGAAATTGACTTGGCCTCTTTGATGCAAGTGCTTACTAAAGTGAACCAGATTGAAGACCCGAACTATGTGAAGGTAGTGGTAGATCAGAATAATTTTGCGCTATTCTTCTCTCGTTCACCAATACCCTATCCTAGAAACAAGGCCGCTAATTCAAAATATTACGAACACATTGGAGTCTATGCCTTTAGAAAACAAGCCTTGCTAGACTTTTATCATACCCCAATGACCATATTGGAAGACACTGAAAAAATTGAGTGCCTGAGGTATTTGGAAACTGGCAAAAAGATAAAAATGGTAGAAACAGAATACATGGGCATCGAAATAGATACACCAGAAGATCTGGAAAATGCCAAAACCTTTATAGAAGATTAATATGAAGTTTAAGAATTTCCCAATGGTTAAAATGGTCGTTTACGGCAGAGGCTGTTTCGATCAAACTGAAGATATAATCAAGCCCCATAGAAAGGGTGACTATCCATTCATTTTCATAGTGGATGATGTTTTCAAAAATAAAGCAGAGCTGATCAGCCGAATTCCACTGATTGGAAATGATAAAATTGTTTTCGCCAGTGCAGAAGATGAACCTAAGACCAAGCAGGTAGATGCCATTGCTAATGAACTGAAAGCTGAGTACGGAGAAGTTTCTGGCGTGATTGGTATTGGAGGCGGTAGTATGCTAGACCTAGCTAAAGCGGTTTCTTTGATGATGACAAACCCAGGTTCCTCTGCCGATTACCAAGGATGGGATTTGGTGAAGGTACCCGGTGCATACCATGTTGGAATCCCAACCCTTTCCGGCACAGGGGCTGAGGTTTCCAGAACCACTGTGCTAACCGGTCCGCAAAGAAAACTGGGCATGAACTCTGACTACACACCTTTCGATCAGGTAGTGTTAGACCCTGAGTTGATCAAAAATGCTCCAAAGAATCAGAGATTCTATACCGGAATGGACTGCTACATCCACTGCGTTGAATCATTAACAGGAACCTATCTGAATACTTTCTCACAGTCTTATGGTGAAAAAGCCAATGAGCTTTGCGAGGAGATTTTCCTTGAAAAAGATGTTTGGGACGATGATTCTGACGACAAACTGATGATGGCTTCATTCCACGGTGGTATGTCTATTGCTTACTCGCAAGTAGGTGTTGCCCACGCCCTTTCTTATGGCTTGAGCTTCTTGCTTGGTACAAAACATGGAATTGGAAACTGCATTGTTTTCGACCATTTGGAGGAATTCTACCCAGAGGGTGTAAAAAACTTCAAGGCAATGGTAGATAAGCATGAGATCTTTATTCCAAAAGGCATTTGTACGAACCTAAATGACGATCAGTTCGAAAAGATGATTGATGTGGCCATGTTCCTGGAACCGCTCTGGGAAAATGCTCTTGGCAAGAACTGGAAAGACACCATCACCCGAAAGAAGTTGAGGGAGATGTATGAATTGATGTAAAGAAGTGTCAAAAAAGCTTCTTTCAAGGGTTGAACTAATTGCGTTATGGACCACCTTGGCTAAAAGCTTTGGTTCAACCCTGCAATTACCAGTTAATAACTTATCATCCTTGGTTCTCAAGTTCGAATTCGAAAATGAATTCGGAACAACAGAAATAACTTTATCTGATCTAGCTAGTCAGGGAAATTCGTTGGGAGAAGATCAAAGCACTTTTAAAACAAGTATCAATACTAAACTTAAGGTGTCTTCTCACCCAAGCTTTAAACTGACCTTGCCCCCTCTCTTTCCTTCATTTTTAGTCAATATCCTCAAAGGAGCATACATCTTATCCAGAGGATCTAATCAATATTGGTTAAGATCATCCAACGAAAGTCTAAAAGATCAACTGCTTGAAAAAAATCTAATCAAAGATATTGACCAATTCAGCTCGTTCTATACTGAACTCAAAAACGGAGAGCTCTTCACCTCAACAATTTCCTTTCTGGGGAAAAAGGAAGAATTAGCCGCACTGCTGAATGTGCACTATTCATTTCTCAAGCTTGCAGAGAAATAATAGTGAAAGCATTCAATCAATCTAAAGTACCAAGATTGGCAGCCTTTTTGTTTTCAAGCCATTAATCATCTGAGACTGGACTTTCAATGGGCGATATCGCCCAATGAGGAATATATTTTAGTTTACTTCATTCAATTTTGTTAGTTTCAGATCAATTATTGACTACAGAAAACCTATTACAATCTCATGAAACGCAGAGACTTTATACAATCTGCAGCCTTAGCTACATCGGCTGCATTCCTGGCTCCAAATGCTTTAGCTAATGGGCTTAAGGATGAAAAAATAAAAGAGTTTGGCTTCCAGTCATATACCGTCAGAGACTTTATTATGAAAGACATGCCGGGCACCCTTAAGAGACTTAGAAAAGCCGGTTTTGACTATATGGAGGGCTTTAATTTTGGTAATGGCCAATTACTTGGCCAACCGATAGCAGAAGCGAAAAAGATCATTGAAGACTCTAAAATTGCTTTGAAGAGTATTCATATTATGACTCCAAATTTGGGAGATAATATGCAGCAAACTGTGGACGATGCCGCTGAGCTTGGAACAGAATACCTTGTTTGTGCCTTCCTTATGCCAAATGAGCGACAGTCACTGGATCAGTACAAGGCGCTTTGCGAGCAATTCAACAAGTTCAGTGAACTGGCTAGAAAATCAGGTATCCATTTCGCATACCACAACCACGATTTTGAATTCCAGGAATTGGAAGGGCAGATACCAATGGATATTATCCTTAAAGAAACCAATCCGGATGATGTTAAAATTGAATTAGATATTTATTGGGCAAGAAAAGCAGAAGTTAACCCGTTAACCTTCTTCCGAGACAACCACGGCAGAGTACCGCTTTGGCACGTGAAAGACCTCGCGCTCACAGAAGGCAAACCAATGACTGAGGTCGGCAATGGCATCATAGACTGGAGACAGATGTTCGGCCATAAGAAAGATGCAGGGCTACGTTACTTCTTTGTTGAACAAGATGCAAACTTCGCTGAGGACTCTCTAACAAGCCTTGAAACAAGTATTAAGTATCTCAAGAAATTGAATTACTAATCTTGAGATGACTCAAATCATCAAAATAACGGAGGCATCTTACCACAGTGAGATGCCTCTTTTATTGACTGGCATTGCGCGCTCTGCTAAATCTTATTGGGGCTACCCTCAAGAATGGTTAGACTCTTGGAACGATGATCTTACTGTCACTCAGAATGAACTATTGGCCAACTCAACTTTCATTATTCAAGAAGCCGAAGACATAGTAGGCTTTGTCATGCTCATGAAGTCTGAACCTTGCCATAGCATTGAGCATTTCTGGATTAAACCCAATTATATTGGCAAGGGCTTCGGCAAAAAGCTGATGCACTATCTTTTGAATCAGGAAGAAGTAAAGGAGTCAATCATTCAAGCTCTGGCCGACCCATATGCTGAAGCATTCTATCAAAAATCAGGTTTCGTCAAAATTGCAGATATCCCTTCTTCTATTCCGGGTCGTTCATTACCTCTGATGCAAATCCAAATTGATTAAATTGTGCTAAAACGCGCACATGGGTAATACTTACTCTCAAATTTACATTCAAACTGTTTTTCCCGTAAAATTCAGACAAGCCTTGATTTCAAGGTCATGGAAAGCAGACCTAATGGCAGTTATAGGTAACCTCATCAATGAAACAGGCTGCCAAACCATCATTGTTAATGGTGTTGAAGATCATGTGCATTGTTTCTTCAGAATGAACCCTTCCTTGTCCATTTCTGAAGTAATGAAGTCCGTTAAGGCTAAATCATCCAAATGGATCAATGAAAATGGCTTTCTAACCACAAGGTTTGAGTGGCAACCGGGTTTTGGCTGCTTTTCCTATGCTCAGTCACAAACCAATTCGGTTTATAACTACATCAAGAACCAAGAAAAACATCACCAGAAACGCTCTTTCAGAAATGAATACATTGAATTGCTAGATAGATTCGGAATAGAATATGATGCGCAATATCTATTTCATGAACCAATTTAGTCGGTATCGGTCGTGCCCTTGGCACTACTTCACCCTTGGCTCCTATACACCGAATAAATTCGGTTCTGAAAGGAAAACATGCCTACAGCACTATCATACCAATTATCAGTATTCAAAAATGCC
>JABXIP010000204.1 GCA_013373005.1 Cytophagia bacterium
AGCGTTCTTTGAAAAGGCTAAGGGCGATGCTCCATTAGAAGAGAGGAATGCTAGCTTGATCTATACACGCCTGAACCATCCGAATGCTATAACGGCTGAGTTTAGATTGGCTCAGTTGGATGGTGCTGAAGACGCAGCCTTCTTTGAAAGTGGAATGGCTGCCATATCTACGGGAATTCTCACCTTTTGCCATGCAGGCGACTTGATTCTCATGTCATCCCCTTTATACGGAGGAACAGACACTTTTATTAAAAAACATGCCGTTCAGTTTGGCATTGAATGGGCAGAATTTGAGCCGGGTGCTACAGTAGAAGAAATTAAGACATTGATCCAAACTCACCCAAAAGCTGACAAGTTGAAGATGATTTACCTGGAAACTCCAGCTAATCCTACCTTGTCGCTTACGGATATTAGCATAATTAAAGATGTCAGAGATGAGCTGGCTCCTAATGCAGTAATAGCGGTAGATAATACCTACATGGGACCTATCTTCCAGAAACCTTTGGCTCATGGTGCAGATATCAACCTCTACTCGGCTACCAAATATATTGGCGGCCATAGTGATATTATTGCCGGAGCAGCTTCAGGTTCTGAAAAGCTGATGAAAGAGGTCAAAAAGAAGCGTTCTATTCTAGGTAATACGGCCTCTCCTTTCACTTCATGGTTGCTCTCCAGAAGTATGGAAACCATTGGTTTAAGAATGGAAAAGCAAGCCAACAATGCTCAGAAATTAGCTGAATTTCTGGATAAGCACTCGAAAGTAAAGGCTACCCACTTCTTGGGTTTATTGGCCGAAGCAGATCCATTATATCCACTTTATAAAAAGCAGAATCAGTCCGGTGGAGCCATGATAGCCATAGAAGTTCATGGTGGTGAGGCTGAAGCCTTTAAGTTCCTCAATGGTCTGAATCTGGCACATTTGGCTATTTCACTGGGAAGTACAGAAACCCTGGTTTCACACCCATTTACCATGAGTAGTTCTAATATGGATGAAAAGGATCGATTGAAAAATGGAATTACCCCAGCATTGATTCGCATTTCAGTGGGTATAGAAAATATTGACGACCTAATTAAAGATTTCGATCAGGCCCTGAATGCCATATAAACATTACCGCCATTCCGGAATTTTTCTTCTCATTTTTGAGAGGGAAGAAAAATATCAGGAATCTCGCAAATTCAACTTCTGAGATACCGGATAAAATAATTCACTTAGTAGTTTCATGCCTAAGAAAATGCCCGAACAGCAAACCCTTTACGAACGCATAGGTGAGGAAAACATCCTTCAATTGGTAGATGATTTCTACGCTGGAATTGAAACCGATGAACTAATCCGCCCAATGTATCCAGAGGATTTACTTGGGGCCAAAAACAGACTAAAACTATTTCTCATTCAGGCCCTTGGAGGAAGGCAAACCTACACCGATGAACGAGGGCACCCTATGCTCAGGCGTAGGCACTTTCAGTGGAAAATAGGTAAGGAAGAGGCAACTCACTGGCTTAAACACATGCATGCTGCCTTGGAAAAAGCCACCTTTCCAGAGAAAGAAAAAGATGCGTTCTGGGATTACGTTTATCAGGCTGCGCTGCATATGATCAATTCTTAAGATCAATCCATAATCATTTTCCCTATCTTCGCCCCTTCATGAAGAGGGCTCTTCTACAGGTTTATTCAGCCTATGGCTTAATAGTGTTTGCACTAACCTTTTTGGTATTGCTGCCCTTCTTCCTGCTTGCCATTTTTATTCGTCCCTTGGAAGGAATAGCTTCATTCCTTAACCATGTTTGGGCCAGAGTATTCTTCTTTTTTATGTTCCTCAATAGAACAAAAATCATCTATGAGGCAAAACCCAAAATAGGTGAGAAATATATCTTCTGCGCCAACCATACTTCCTATTTAGATATCCCAACCTTAGGCCTGATCAACCATAAATTCAAGTTCATAGGAAAAGCCTCACTCAGAAAAGTACCGCTTTGGGGTTATATGTACAGCAAACTTCATATTCTGGTTGATAGAGGTAGCCTTAAAAGTCGCCATAAAAGTTGGGTAAAAGTGCAGGAAGAGATCAGGAGAGGCTTCAGTGTAGCCTTTTTTCCTGAGGGTGGAATTGTTAGCAAAAACCCTCCTCAGATGACTACCTTTAAAGAAGGTAGTTTCCGTATTGCAGTAGAAGAGCAAATTCCTATCATCCCTGTCACCATTCCGTATAACTATTTACTTTTGCCAGATAAGATGCCACTGATTATTCAGCCAGGCTGCATTGAAATGATAGTTCATGAACCTATTTGGCCGAATGGTATGGATGACGCTGCGGTGGCTGAGCTAAAATTAGCTGTGCGACAAAAGATTGAAGACACTTTGAAGACTTATGAAGGTAGATAAAGAGAAATTGGAGAAAGTGGCCCATCTGGCCAGACTCAGCATCAAGCCTGAAGAAGAAACTCAGCTGATCAAAGACATGGGTGAAATCCTAAACTGGGTAGATAAACTCAGCGAAGTTGATACGGAAGGTGTTGAACCGTTGACCCACATGACCCAGGAAACCAATGTGCTTCGTGCAGATAAGGCAGAGCATACCATTGAAAGAGAAGACGCTCTCAAAAATGCTCCTGACCAAAATGGGCAATTCTTCAAAGTACCCAAGGTTCTAAAACGTAATGATTAGCCTTAAAAGAACGTTACTAATTGAAAATCATTCTGTTTACCCCTACCCTAAAGGGTGTCTGAATGATTTTAAACTTTACTGCCTTTAGAAATGGGGTAAAAAGTTTGTAAACCCTTAGACCAAATTTGACCACTTGAATACAACCACCTTCAAAATTCTAAGATACTTAGGCCTTTCTCTTGCTGCGCTGGCAGTTATTTGGTTTGGCTATGCATGGTTTGCGGGTGATGAGCTGACACTTCCCTGGCAAGTAGAGTCAACCTTTAAAACTCGCCCTTTCCTACTAGAGTACTTCCAAATCAATGGCCAACCCGGGGGAGTTGTGGTAGACCAAATCATCGGTTGGCAAAAATTCAGAACCGGAGACTTACAATACCTGGTCTGGCCAGAAAGTCTACTTTTAGTAGCGATTCTTTCCGTATTAATACTCGGTACACTCTCTATTACCTATCTAGACAGGTTCAGCTATTTCATCTTTTCCGGCATAGCTATTTTCTGTTTTATCCAACTGAGATTAGAAGAATTGGGAGTTGCCGACCCATACCTAACCTACGGTCTCATAGGGGGCTTTTTAATACTCACCTACTATTTCCAGGCTTTTAAAAAGTCAGCTTCTGTACTCACAAGGTTAATCTGCATTATTGGATTGTATGGCGTTTTCGTTTTCCTAATTAACTACTTACCAAATATGGATTATCCAAATCAGGTGGTGCTCTCATTTGGTATTCTAGGCCCTCTTTTGTGGATAACCCTATTCATTATTTTCATTGCAGGAGACAACATTTACAGCCTCTTCAAGCTAACGACACAAGGTGAAACTAAAGGCAAAAACGGACTCATTCACTTTGGTATCATCGGCTTGGTTTACGTGCTGCTAGTAGCACTGATGTTCATGGAGAAGAATGGAGACATTCGTCTAAAACTCTTCCTTATTGAGCCCGAAACCATCCTGCTGATTTCTATGGTCTCTGGCTACTTCAGCTTTGACAAGAAAATAAAAACCATCAATGTTGGTGGTGATACTTTTGTACTGAAAGACTGGCTCTATCCCGTTTTATGTGCTCTGACTTTAGGTCTAATTGCCTATGCGAAAATCACAGCCAATGATGGTCTGGAGAATGCCATTGAGTGGGTAATACTCATTAGCCATTTGGCTTTTGGTGCTGCATTCTACATTTATGCCTTAATCAACTTCATCCCAGCCTTATTAGAAAACCTTCAGGTATGGCCAATATTTTTTGAGGGACCAAGAACAGCCATGCTAACCGTTCGATTATTCTGCATAATCCTCATCGTAGGTGGCTTTCTTTATTTAGAATACAGGCCTTACAGAATGGCTAAATCGGGACAATATACCATGCTGGCTAGCCTGGCCGAATACATAGACAATGATTTACTGGCCGACCAATATCACAAGCAGAGTAACTTCAACGAATTCTACAATTTTAGATCGAATTATGCACTGGCTCAAAAAGCCAAAACCGAAAAAGAGAAAAGCGAAATTCCCAACAGATTTGTAGCCATTCTCAGAGGAGGCGAAAACCCTAAGGCCCGCATAGGTTACTCTAACTATTTCTCAGATAAAGAAGATCTCTTCAGAACGCTCAGTTCTCTTATGCATTCTCCTGAAAGCGAATACAGCGAGCAGGTTCAGAATAATTTAGGTCTAGCGCATTATAACTACCAAAATTATGACTCAGCTTACCACTACTTTGCTGAGTCATTGGGTGGCGGAGCTTTTGTTAGTGAAGGTAATTTAGCTGCTCTCAACTATGAAATGGCGGCACAGGTGGATTTTGACACTACCATTAACTACGAATACGAGAACAACATCTTTCTAAAGCTCAACAGACAAGCATTAGCAAACGCCCAGGGTCAGCACCTACCTTTTTCAATCAACTTAAGAGCTGACACTTTACTGACTCGCGAGCAATTATTTTATATCTATGATGCTGCGTTAAGCCGCAATAGAGACGACTGGCAAAAGGTAGAAGAGGCTATTCTTTACTATCAATCGAGCTTGAAAAATAGTCTTTACAATTCGTTCATGCTTACAGCCAAGGCCTTTTTGTATTATAATGCCGGAGAGGTTAATCAAGCATTCCGAACTCTTGATTCAGTCATAGCCTCCAACATTTCAGCATCGGGCTTCCCTTACTACGTCAAGGCCATTTGGGCTTATGATCAAGGGCAATCTGAACTAACCGTTGAATCCATCAACAATGCCAGAAAAAGGGGGAATGACGAGGCACCTTTGTTGGATTTTATGGAACAATTGAAACTTGTGAGCAACTTCAATCAAAAAGCAGACATTGGTCAATTAATGGTGGACTTGAATGCAGAAAAGGCTTCCCTGAGCGAAGAGGAATATGAAATGAGGCTTAAGCAAATTTCCGGAACCAATGCCTTTGACGTTTCAACCACTTTGAGAGCTATTGAACTTTTAAACAATACAGAAGAAAAGTACAACCTATTAAGAGAAGCTCTGGAAGTAAACGACCGTTCGGCAGAACTTTGGGAGGCCTATGTCTTGGCTTGTGCTCAAAACAACTTCAGAGTTTTTGGAGAAACTGCTCTTGAAAGACTTGCTACCTTAGTAGACACAAAAAAATTAGAAGAGGTAACAGAAGAGTTTAAACGAATTCTTGAAGAAAAAAGGCAGTTACAAATCCGCTAACAGAAAATCTTAGGGGCACCTACCGCCTGTAATCCTTTGGGAATTCCGTTCACGGAAAGTCCTTTTAGCACACCAACTTCTTTTGATTGTTTTGTCTGTGGTAAAACCATTTAAATAATTACCAGGTATAGTATTAAACTTTTCGGCATTTAGATACGTCCAACGAGTATGAGTAAAACAGTAATCAAAACTACCAACATCTCCAGGATCTACCAGATGGGTAGTGAGAAAATCAGCGCTCTCAAATCTGTAAGCATAGAGATTCAGCAGGGAGAATATGTAGCATTTATGGGACCATCTGGTTCTGGAAAGTCTACACTGATGAATACCATAGGCTGTTTGGATACCCCTTCAGGTGGTACCTACATTCTCAACGGACATGATGTTTCTGACATGACAGAAAACGAATTGGCCGAGATTAGAAATAAAGAAATTGGCTTCGTATTCCAGACATTTAACCTTTTACCAAGAGCTTCTTCTCTAGAAAATGTGGCCCTTCCGCTTATTTATGCCGGATATAGCAAAGCCGAACGAGAAGAGAAAGCGTTAGCCGCTCTTGCAGGTGTTGGACTGGCAGATAGAGCTCACCACAAACCTAATGAGCTTTCAGGTGGTCAGCGTCAGCGTGTGGCAATTGCCCGTGCCTTGGTAAATGACCCTTCGATTATTCTTGCCGATGAACCTACAGGTAACCTGGACACCAAAACATCTTACGACATTATGGAACTGTTTGCCGATCTTCACAACAAAGGCAACACCATCATTATGGTAACTCACGAAGATGACATTGCGCAATATTCTCACAGAGTTGTTAGATTAAGAGATGGTTTGATTGAAAAAGATACCAGAAATGAAAGCCCTACCAACGCTCAAGAAATGAAAGCGCTTTATGCGGCTGAGGTAGCGAAAAGAGTTTTTTAAGATTTGAAGATATATACTAAAACAGGAGATTCAGGCACCACCTCTTTATTGGGTGGTGCTCGTGTTTCAAAGGCTCATGTAAGAATCGAAGCCTATGGAACAGTAGATGAATTGAACAGTTATGTTGGACTGCTGAGAGATCAGGAGGTCAATTCATCGAGAAAGGATTTCCTGAAAGCTATTCAAGACCGCCTATTTACTATTGGCGCAGATTTGGCTACCGAGCCTGGTAAAGACAAAGTAGTAAAACCCGACCTTCTGGAATTTGACATTACCTATCTGGAAGAAGCCATGGATAGCATGGATGAAAAACTTCCTCCACTCACCAGCTTTGTACTTCCTGGAGGACATCAGTCAGTATCATTTTCTCACATCGCCAGATGTGTATGCCGTAGAGCAGAAAGAATTGCCATTGCCCTCAACGATCAGGAGCCTATATCCCCTCTTGTCATCCAATACCTCAACCGTCTTTCCGACTATCTTTTCGTGCTCGGAAGAATGATGGCCTTAGAACTCAATGCCGAAGAGGTTAAGTGGGAGCCTCGTAAGAAATAAATTTGCTCAGAAAAATATTGGGCATTTGGATTTAAATGCGGAATATTCATTCAAAAGCACACTCATTGAAGATACTATCTTCTGAGTATTCTATCTATAACTTACTGAAAACTAGAATCTTACAGGCCTATTGTGATTTGCAACCGGCCTGATTTTAGTTAAATTTGTATACTACTTAACAGATTAAAACGATGATTGATACGGCCACTATTCGCATAGAACAGACTCCTCAGTCGAGAATTAATGAATTGGATGAAAACAACATTCCTTTTGGAAAACTTTATTCAGACCACATGTTCATCGCTGATTATGTAAATGGTGAGTGGCAGGATTTCAGAATTGTCCCTTATCAGAACATGTCTGTTTCTCCAGCCATGACTACCCTGCACTATGCCATTACCATTTTTGAAGGCTTGAAGGCTTACAAAAATGCAGCAGGCGAAGTAGTAATCTTCAGACCGCAGGCCAATGCTTCAAGACTGAATATTTCTGCGGAGAGAATGTGCATTCCTGAAGTTCCAGAGTCATTGTTTATGGATGGACTTACCGAGCTATTGAAACTGGATTCATCTTGGGTTCCTTCTAAGCCGGGTACAGCACTTTATATTAGACCATTTGTTTTCGGTACAGACGAATACATTGGGGTTCGCCCTTCGGAAAACTACCGATTTATGATCATTACCTGCCCGGTTGGGGCCTATTACACCAAACCGGTTAAGGTGAAAATAGAAACTAAGTTCTCAAGAGCTTTTGAAGGTGGAACTGGCTATGCTAAAGCTGGTGGGAACTACGCAGCCAGTCTCTATCCTGCCCAGCTGGCTCAGCAACAAGGTTTCGACCAATTAATTTGGACAGATGGAAAAACCCATGAGTTCGTTGAAGAGTCTGGCACCATGAACGTAATGTTCGTGATTGATGGTGTTTTGAGAACGGCTCCAACTTCAGGAACTATTCTAAAGGGAATCACCAGAGATTCTGTGCTTACCATTGCCAGAGAATGGGGAATGCAAGTTGAAGAGTCTCCAGTGCGAGTAAGCGAAGTGGTAGAAGCCGCTAAAGAAGGCAGACTGCAAGAAGCTTTTGGTGTAGGAACTGCAGCTACTATTGCTCCAATCGCCTCTATTGGTTATGAAGACGAATTATTCGACTTACCAACGGCAGACGATTCATACTTCTCAAAAAAGATTCTTAAGGAGCTAGATGGCATTAGAACCGGTGAGACAGAAGATCGTCACGGGTGGGTATATAAAATTTAACGAGCATTAACGAAGTTTTTGCTTTACTTAGCAGCAATATGAAGGTCAGGAGCACACTATTCTTCTTATTGCTGCTTTTTCTTTTTCAGGGGCTCTCAGCTCAGGATTATCTTCTCATTAGAAAGAAAGGCTCAACAAGACGCTACGAGTATAGAGCAGGTGATTATTTGGTGTACAAGCAAAAGGGAATGTCGGAATTCTTTACAGACCGCATCACCGAATTTGTAGACAGCACCATAGTATTGGAAAATAACATTGTGCTCCTTGAACAACTGATTGAGGTTGACATTCAGAATGCCAATACCAACCGACCTGAAATTCTAAGAGCTGCAGAAAGGGTTTTACCAACTGCTGGATACGGCCTTTTAGCACTGGACCTTTTTAACAACACCGTAGTAAGTGGCAACAAATTCACCTTAGACAAAGGCACCACCTTTTCAGCAGCAGCTATGGTGGGCACCGGCTATGCCATGAGGGCCATACGTAGAAAGCGGATAAAACTCACAGACAAGAGATTCGAGGCTTATATAGTAGTCAGATGAGAAGTCAATTGGGGTAGAGTGAATTCATTATTCTTCAGTGACAATTCGTAATTGAACATTGTCAATTCCCTTTCAAATACGCACCTTTGCTGCTCTAAATTTTTATCCACCATGAATGCAGATCAATTAAAAGATTTGAAGGCTCGTATCTCGGCCTTGAGGAGGTATCTTTGACTACGATGTCAAGAAACGTGAAGTAGAAGAAGAAGAACTGGTTACTGCTCAGCCAGATTTTTGGAACGACCCCAAAGAAGCAGAAAAAACACTAAAAGCCATCCGCGCCAAAAAGGTATGGACTACTAGCTTTGAGAATGCCAAAGAAGCCGTAGACGACCTGGAAACCCTTTATGAATTCTATGAAATGGGTGAAGGCGAAGAGTCTGATGTTCAGAGTGCCTATGAAACAGCTCTTGAAGTACTTGAGGAAGTAGAATTCAAGAAAATGCTCAGTGGCGAAGAAGATCAGCTCAATGCGGTAATTGAAATCAACCCCGGTGCAGGAGGAACAGAAAGTAATGACTGGGCCGAAATTCTCATGCGCATGTACATAATGTGGGGTGAAAGCAAAGGCATGAAGGTGAAGCAACTGAATTATCAACCAGGTGAAGTAGCAGGTCTTAAATCTTGTACCCTGGAGTTTGAAGGGGAATTTGCCTATGGCCAATTGAAATCGGAAAACGGAGTTCACCGTTTGGTTAGAATCTCTCCTTTCGATTCAGGAGGAAGAAGACATACCTCTTTCGCCTCAGTCTTCGCCTATCCTGTGATTGATGATACCATCGAAATTGAAGTAAACCCTTCTGACATCAGCTGGGACACCTTCCGTTCAGGTGGTGCCGGTGGTCAGAACGTAAACAAGGTAGAAACCGGTGTCCGATTGAGACACGCCCCTACAGGTATTGTCATTGAAAACACAGAAACTCGTTCACAGCTTGATAATAAGGAAAGGGCCATGGCTTTGCTGAAGTCTAGACTCTACCAAATTGAGATGGAGAAACGAGGTGCCGAACGTGATAAAATTGAGGGAGAGAAAATGCGTGTGGATTTTGGATCGCAAATCCGAAACTATGTATTGCATCCTTACAAATTGATCAAAGACAACCGCACAGGAGTAGAAAGAACAGATGTTCAGAATGTACTGGATGGTGACCTTGACGATTACATCAAAGCATTTTTAATGCAGCAATAATTCATGGCAGAGCAAAAGACTATATTTTCATTGCAGTTCTGTTTGCTCTGCCTAAGCTCGTTATTATTCTTTTCGAGCTTTAACATGATTGTACCAGATCTTTACGACTACCTCACCTCTCTGGGTGGTGGTGAGTTAAAGGGTTTGGTGATATCACTGTTTACCATAACTGCCGGGCTTTCCCGTCCGTTTAGTGGAAAGCTTTCTGACACCATTGGACGTATTCCGGTAATGATCTTTGGTGCAGGAGTCTGCTTTGTAGTAGGCTTCCTCTACCCTATGCTGGGAACAGTTTGGGCTTTCCTTTTGCTCAGGTTCCTCCATGGCTTTTCAACTGGCTTTAAACCAACAGGAACAGCCGCATATCTGGCGGATATTGTACCCAAACACAGAAGAGGTGAAGCCATGGGTTACTCCGGACTCTTCGGAAGTCTTGGTATGGCAGCAGGGCCAAGCTTTGGACCAATGATTACCGAAAGGTTCGGTTTAGACACTATGTTCTATACTTCATCAGGACTGGCGATTCTTTCTGTGTTGATTTTGATTGGCATGAAAGAAACGCTTCAGGAAAAGCAAAAATTCAGCCTAAAGCTTCTGAAAATCAACAAATCCGATGTCTTTGAACCACGGGTATTGAATCCATCTATCATATTTCTACTTACCTCATTTTCTTTCGGAGCTGCCCTTACCTTAATGCCAGATTTGACCATAAGCGTGGGCTTCGATCAAGGAAACAAGGGTATATTCTTCACCATTTTCGTATTCTCATCTCTGCTCATCAGAATTCTGGCGGGCAAAGCATCCGACAAATACGGAAGGGTAATTGTGCTCAAGTGGGCCGCTTTGTCCATTGTGGTTGCAGATATTATGGTGGCTTTTACCCACTCACAGACTATGTTAGTCATCAGCTCTATTGTATTTGGCGTTGCAGTAGGTTTGAACACCCCAACCATTTATGCCTGGACGATTGACCTGAGCCACGATAAAGCACGCGGAAAGGGTTTAGCCACTATGTATATCGCTTTGGAGATAGGTATTGGCCTGGGTGCATTCACTTCCGGCCTTATTTACAGCAATGAAATCGAAAACCTCAGAGAGGCTTTTATTGCATGCGGCATATTGTCTTTCATTGCCTTTCTCTTTCTGAGTTTCGGGCTAAATTGGGGAAGTAAACTTTTTAAGGTTCAAGACTTATGACATTTTCAAGAAAGCTTCTTCCTTTTATTCTTTTGTCCCTGGTTCATCTGATTGGCTTGTTTATGGAAAACAGCACAATCGACATGGTGACAAAGCCACTGTTAATGCCCAGCTTGTTATTCTACTTTCTGACTACCACTCAGAAATCTCCACTAAACACTTACATCTCAATTGCCTTAGTATTTTCCTTCCTGGGAGATACGCTCTTAATGTTTGTTGAACAAAATGACCTATTCTTCCTTACTGGGCTTATTGGTTTCCTTATTGCTCACTTGGTGTATATCATCATCAATATGAGTGCAAAAAGTGTTTATGAAAAAGGATTGAAGCCTCAATGGCAAGATATCTTCTTCGTGCTATTCGGTCTGGTTATGTTTTCCATCATCAAGGGAGGTTTAGGCGAAATGTATTTTCCCGCACTTGTCTATACAGTCATCATTTGTTTGATGGCCATTACGGCCAGAAAGCGTTGGAAAAAATCCGACTCGGAAAGCTTTTGGTTGGTGATGATAGGTGCTTCATTCTTTGTGGTGAGCGATTCTCTTTTGGCTATCAATAAGTTTGTTGGAGAATTCACAATGAGCGGACCGGCTATTATGATCACCTACCTCGTTGCTCAGTTCCTTTTGGTTGAAGGGTATAAAAAGTTTATAGAGAAGTTGTAGAATCCTTTCATCTCCCGGTCTTCACTTTGGCAGAGTATAAAAAAGCCTGCTCAGACAATGTCCTAGCAGGCCATAGTTTTCTATCTGTAAATATTATCGGTTATTCCTTCTTACCCTTCCCGAACCAGAAACATTGGTATTTACTCCCGTTGGGTTACCTGAATAGTAAACACTACCACTACCAGAAATTCTTACATCCAGCTCACCATTAGTATTGATTGCCGCTCTACCGGAACCTGAAATAGTCACATTATAGTCATCTACTTTTAGTTCTTCTGCAAAGTATTTACCTGATCCGCTGATACCAAGCCTGGCTCTTTGAGCCGAACCCTTGAGTTCGATATTTCCAGAACCTGTAATTCTTGATTCTATTGCTCTGGCATCTAGCTCTACCTCTATATCACCTGAACCGGAAATAGATGCTTCAAAATCGTCAGTTTTTATAGTATTCTGGCTGATTACATCACCAGATCCGCTGACACTCACTCCTCTTAACTCTTTCAGTGTAATGTAAATGTTCACACGACCTTCAATGCCATCTCCCCATTTGAACCAACGTCCATTATCACGGGTAGAAATAGATAATCTTCCGCCTCTCACCTCAGTTCTGATTTTGTCCATATCACGATCGTCTGCTTCAACAATTACCTCGTTTTTGTTGCCTTGAGAAATATACACCTTACCAGAAATATTCATGGCTATGAAATCGAAATCGCCTACATCACGAGTTTCTTTGGTTTGTGACCAGGCTAATGAAGTAAAAAGTATAAGTATTAATGTGATTGATATTCTCCTCATGGTATTAAGTTTTACAGTTCAAAGACATCGCCTCTCTAGAAAAGTTGCATCAGCCAATGTTTGCTTTGATTTTTTGGTTGGCCAGTCGATTAAAACGAATATACAAAGTAATGGCCGCAACGGTCAATCCTATAAACAGTCCAAACCAAATCCCTTGTGGACCAAAATCCAATACAAACCCGAAGACATAACTCACCGGAATGGCCAGACCCCAATAGGAAACAAGAGTTATAATAGTTGGAGCTTTCACATCTGACATTCCTCTCAAGCTTCCTAATCCAACCACTTGAACACCATCAGATAATTGAAAAAGTCCGGCAATAATGATTAGAGATGAAGCTATCCCAATAACTTCTTCCTCATGAACATAAATGGTAGGGAAAAATCCATTGAATAAAATATAGATGGTGGAACAGCAAGCCATAAAGATTAAGACCATTAAATAACTGGTGTTGCCTGCTCGCTTAAGGTTAAGGTAATCTCCTAAACCCAATTGGTTGCCCACTCGAACAGTGGAAGCCGCAGAAATTCCTGAGGCCATCATATAGCTTAAAGAAACCAAACTAATGGCTATTTGATGAGCTGCCAGTGGTATGGTACCCAACCAACCCATCATGATGGCAGCCATGGCAAAGGCACCCACTTCAAAGACAAACTGTCCCCCGGTAGGAATACCGATTTTCAGCATGGGTTTGAAGAAATCGGCCCTGAATTTATTGAGAACAAACCCTGGACGATAAGTTTTGAACTTCGAATAACTTCTAACAAACCAAAGTAAGCCCAAGGCCATAAAAATTCTGGAGACTAGAGTTCCCCAACCAGCTCCATTCAGGCCCAACTCAGGGAAACCAAAATTTCCATAGATCAACAAGTAATTGAGTAGCACATTCAGGCCATTCGCAAGAATGGTGATATACATGGTAGGTTTGGTAACCGACATTCCTTCCGCAAACTGACGAAAGCCTTGAAAAACGATGAGAGGAAATAATGATGTGGCGATGATGAAAAAGTAAGGTTTACCCAATCTAATCACATCATCGGGTTGCGACATGTAAGGGAAGGCCGTGGTGAGTACATACATGAAAAGAGTCAACACAATCCCCACAAGAATACTCAGTATGATGCCATGCCGAAGAAGTCGGGTAATTTTATCATGATCCTTCTTACCGTCAGCCTGTGCCACCATTGGCGTAATGCCATAGGTTACACCAATACCGAACATCATAAAAACACCCATGAAATTATTGGCGAAAGAGGAAGCCGCCAACTCTGTTGGCCCCAGTTGGCCAACCATAATGCTATCAACCACCCCGACCATGATATGGCCAAGCTGACTGAGCATGACAGGATATGCCAAGTTGAGTGTCTTATTGAAGTGACTACGATATGAGAGTAATTCAGCCATTAAATACCAATGATCCTGGCATATTTCAAGATTCCACCCACACTCAAACTGTCTGTTATTTTTCCATCCATCACCCATTGAAGGGCTTCTTTAAATGGAATTTTCTTCACCGTAATATCTTCTGTATCATCGAATTCCGTTTCTCCTTGAGTAAGTTCTGTAGCTATGTAGACCATTCCAACTTCATCGGTTACGGAGTTTGAAGTATGGATTTTGTATAAAAACTCAAGTTTGTTGGCAATCAAGCCCGTTTCTTCCTTCAACTCTCTGAGTGCTCCTTCTTCATAGGTTTCCGAGGCAGGAACAGCTCCCATAGGAATCTCCCAACTGTATTCATTAAGAGTGTACCTATTCTGCCCAACCAAATAGGTATTCCCTTCAGAGTCGATGGGGATGATACCCACAGCAAGTCCCTTAAAAGAAACCTTACCATAGATTCCCGGATTACCAGAAGGGTTAATCACCTGAAACTCATCCAGACGAATCCATGGGTTTTCGTAGATCTTCTTTCCACTTAGGGTTTTCCAAGGGTTCTTCTCCTCACTCATGCTTCAAAAATAGAGAAAGCTTTCAAGTTCTGGGCTCATTGATTATGTTTAATGGCAGAGATGTTGAAAGCTTATTATAAAGAAGGAATTGTTGAAGCAGGGTGCGATGAAGCAGGCCGTGGGCCTTTAGCCGGACCAGTGGTTGCCGCTGCAGTAATTTTTCCTCCCGACTATAAAAATGAACTTCTAAACGATTCTAAAAAACTCAAAAAGAAGGAACTCGAATTTCTTGAAGAAGTAATCAAAAAAGAAGCTCTGGCCTACTCGGTTCAGGAGGTAAGTCATACCAAAATAGATGAAATTAACATCCTCAATGCCTCCTATTTGGCCATGCATCTTTCAGTGAAAGACCTTTCCGTTCAACCAGAGCTGCTGCTGATAGACGGAAACCGATTCAAACCTTATGAAGGCATTCCACATGAATGCATTGTAAAAGGAGATGGCAAATACATGAGCATTGCGGCAGCTTCTATTTTGGCCAAAACCCATCGCGACAGGCTAATGACCAATTTGGCCCAACAATACCCCGGCTATGGCTGGGAAACCAACGCTGGCTACCCTACCATTAAGCACAGAGAAGCCATCAGACAGTTGGGAGTTACTCCTTATCACAGAAAATCGTTTAGGCTATTACCGGAACAGTTAGAGTTATTCTGAACAGTCCATAGTCGATGGTCCATGGCAGCTTCTGCAAATAAACCATCGACCATCGACCATTAGCTATGGACTAACTAATGCTGCATGTACACCTTGGCCACTATTCTCCAACCACTTTCAAACTTGAGCAAGCTTAGATAGTCAGTATAAACGTGTTTACCTTGATTAAAGAGCTCCACTTTTACTTGGGCAGCATGACCTGTAACATCCACATTGGCAAACTTATGATCCCATTTATTCTTAGGGTCTTTAAGGTCGTAATTGTTTGCCTTCTTTTTGGCTACACCATCAGCCCAATTGGCGATAGGGTATTTGCTAATGGCTTCCCCTTTAGGTGAGTAAATAGCGAAATCTTCATGAAAGCCTTTGCGCATAGCTTCTGCACTAAGCTCATTAAAAGCCCCATTGATGTAGGCATTATAGACAAGCTCCTTCACCTCTTCCACAGCCTCAGCTTCATCGATATTCTTAGGCGCAAAAGAAAATGTAAAAAGGGCGATGGCAACAAGCGACAAGATTAATGTTGTGATTCTTTTCATGTTCATGAGTTTTTGGTTCTAAAGTCCTTACTCATTCATGAAAGGGTGGGTTACATAAAGAAAGCCTCAAAACCCTTTCAATCGTCACCTTGAACCTGATTCAGGGTCTTTGCCTTAAGAAAGATGCTGAAATAAATTCAGCATGACGCCTTTCAATGGATTTTGAGGCTTTCTGTGCGAGTCTTGCTATTCGTATCTCAAAGATTCAACCGGATTGCGCTTGGCGGCATTAATAACCTTTCCTGAAATAGAAATTAGTGCTACCAGCAAAATCACCACAATAGGTACCAAGGCACTGATGAAACCCGGAGTTACATGGTATGTCCAGATGCTACTCATCAAGGCGGATGAAACATAAACCCCAATGCCTCCACCCAAAATAGAGGCTATTCCTACAATGATTAGGAATGGTCTGTTGATGAGAGTTGTAATTCGGGCAATTGAGGCCCCAAGCACCTTTCTGATTCCAATCTCTTTCGTTCTACTCTGAATATTAATTGATACCAAAGTGAACAATCCGATAGCAGAAAGTACCACAGCTATTACCGCAAGGAATAAGAACATCTGAACAATATTGGTATTCACATCTCTAGCTTCACCCAATACGCTTATTTCATGCGTAACCACATTGGTAGGCCTATTCGGAACAATTTGACTCCAGGTTTCCTCCAGATATTCCTTAACAGTAGCTTCCTGCTTTGGATCTACCTTAGCAATGAGCATTCTTAACTGGCTGTCATCATTCAGCTTGAACATGATAGGATCAATTGAATCCCATACACCAAACGGATAGAAATCTTTCAACACACCTACCACATTATATTGCAAGGTGTCATTCATTGTAATTCGCTGACCAACCGGATTCTTCCAACCCAATCTGGCTGCCATTTTCTCATTAATAACAATACCATTGCGCTTATCAGACTCCTGATTTTCCGGAGTAAAGGATCTACCATCAACCAAAGTGAATTTCATGGTCTCCAAATAATTAAGACCAACATCCATTACCAGCACCTGAGCCTCATTATCTTCCGTTTTCACCGTTCTTTGATAAGCTCCCCATCCAACGTGCTCATTGGTTATGGCTAAACTCTCAATCATCGGATTAGATTGAACCGCTGCTTTAAAGCGTTCTGCTTCCTGCGAATCATTCAACGGAACCATCAAAACTCCCAGCTTCTCATAGCCTAAATCCAGCTCTTCCTGAAAATTAGAGTTTTGTAGGAAAGTAAAACCGAAGACAAGAGCCATAACAGATATAAGCATCTGAAAGCCCAAAAGAATCTTAGACAAGATACTCGATGAACCCACTCTCAAAGTGCCTCTTAAAATGGATACCGGCTTATACTTGCTCACGAAGATTGCGGGATAACCTCCGGCCAAAAGTGCTGTTCCCAGCAGTGTAGCCACAAGGAATACAATCATTCCCGGATTGTCGAGCAATGCCACTTTCACATCAACATTCGGCCACATACCGTTGTATTTCGGCACGAGCCATAAAGAAAATAGCAGGCCCATTCCTAAAGCAAGAAGACACAGAACCAGATTTTCTCCCAAAAACTGGAATGCCAATTGAGCTCTTGAACCGCCAACCGTTTTTCTAACCCCAATCTCTTTCAGGCGCTTGTTAGACATGGCAATTGCCGTATTGGTAAAGTTGAAACAGGCCAAGAGCAGGATCAAAATGGCCATAATGTTCGGTGCCGAAATATGGGCAGGGTGAAGGGTTTCATTGCCCAAATTGGTTCCGTTATAATCCCTTTGTACAAAGGCGAGTTCCTCCAATGGCTGAATCCAAAAGCCACTAGCAGGCAAGTCTTTCCTTACTTCCGCCTGAATAGAAGCATACTTCTGAATCTGGGTAGGCAAGGTCTGCGCTATATTTGGATCACTAGACTGAATGAAAAGCCCGTCTACAAACTGCTTCCAATCGCCTTTCTCTACCTCAAAGTTTCTGTAGAAGTTCTCAAAGTCGGCTAACAACTGAAACTGCATGCTACTTTGCAACCCAGGTTCTTCGAAAATACCACCTACCGTTAAAAAGAGATTCGGCTTTCCTGAAAGTACTAGCTCAATGGTTTCCCCTACCGCATCTTCCTTACCAAAAAGCGAGAAAGCTGCTCTATTGGAAATCAATACCGTGGATAGCTCGTGGTAGCTCTCGGCATCGCCATAGAGCATTGGG